>NZ_CAXFDV010000580.1:0-9470 GCF_964001545.1 uncultured Aquincola sp. | reverse complement strand
GAGGTTTCGGCCACGTTGGTGGCCAGCACGATGCGCGGCGCGCCGCCGGTGGAAAACACCCGGTCCTGCTCCTGCTGCGACAGCCGCGCGAACAGCGGCAGGATGTCGGCATGCCGGTGTGCGGGCTGGTGAGCCAGGTGCTTGCGCAGGTGGTCGGCGGCCTCGCGGATCTCACGCTCGCCGGGCAGGAAGACGAGGATGTCGCCGCCGATGCGGCCCGACCACAGCTCATCCACCGCATCGACGATGGCATCGTTCAGGCCGTACTCACGGCTTTCCTCGAACGGCCGCCAGCGCTGCTCCACCGGGAACAGCCGGCCCGAGACCATGATCACCGGAGCGGGCCCATTTCTCCCCGCAAAGTGGTTGGCGAACCGCTCCGCATCGATGGTGGCCGAGGTGACGATGATCTTCAGGTCGGGCCGGCGCGGCAGGATCTGCCGCAGGTGGCCCAGCAGGAAGTCGATGTTGAGGCTGCGCTCGTGCGCCTCGTCGATGATCAACGTGTCGTAGGCGCGCAGCAGCGGGTCGGTCTGCGTTTCCGCCAGCAGGATGCCGTCGGTCATCAGCTTGACGCTGGCGCCCGGCTGCAGCCGGTCCTGGAAGCGCACCTTGTAGCCCACCACCTCGCCCAGCGGCGTCTTCAACTCTTCGGCGATGCGCTTGGCCACGCTGCTGGCGGCAATGCGGCGCGGCTGGGTGTGGCCGATGAGCTTGCCGCCGTTGACCTTGCCGCGGCCCAGCCCCAGCACGATCTTGGGCAGCTGCGTGGTCTTGCCCGAGCCGGTCTCGCCGCAGACGATGACCACCTGGTGCTCGGCAATCAGCCGCGCGATTTCATCGCGGCGGGCCGAGACCGGCAGGGATTCGGGAAAGTCGATGGCCAGCGCGGCGGCGCCGGCGGCAGGGGTGGGGGCTGGATTCACGGGGGGCGGATTATCGCCAGCCGCGGCACCGGGCATGCCCGCAGCCGCCGATGCCCTGGGGCCCTGCGGCACAATGCCCGGCCCCTGCTGCCGTACATCGATGAACCTCATCTTCCCCCATACCTTCGTGCCCTGGTTTCGCTCGGTGGCGCCCTACATCCATGCCTACCGCGGCAAGACCTTCGTGGTGGCGATGGCGGGCGAAGGCATTGCCGCGGGCAAGCTGAGTGCCTTCGTGCAGGACCTGGCCATCCTGCAGGCCATGGGCATCAAGCTGGTGCTGGTGCACGGCTTCCGGCCGCAGGTGAGCGAACAGCTGCGCGCCAAGGGCCACCCCGAGCGCTTCAGCCACGGCCTGCGCATCACCGACGCGCCGGCGCTGGACGCGGCGCAGGAAGCCGCCGGCCAGCTGCGCTTCGAGATCGAGGCCGCCTTCTCGCAAGGCCTGCCCAACACCCCGATGGCCAATGCCACGGTGCGGGTGGTCTCGGGCAACTTCCTGACCGCGCGGCCGGTCGGCATCGTCGATGGCGTGGACTTCATCCACAGCGGCATCGTGCGCAAGGTGGACGCCACCACCATCCGCCGCACCATCGACAGCGGCGCCGTGGTGCTGCTGTCGCCTTTCGGTTTTTCGCCCACCGGCGAAGCCTTCAATCTGACGATGGAAGACGTGGCCACGTCCACGGCCATCGCCTTGCAGGCCGACAAGCTGATGTTCATGACCGAGCTGCCGGGCATCCGCGAAAACCAGGAAGACCCCGAAAGCGCCATCGACACCGAACTGGCGCTGGCCGATGCCGAGAAACTGCTGGCGGTTTTACCCGCCACCAAACCCACCGAGCCCGGCTTTTACCTGCGCCACTGCGTCAAGGCCTGCCGTGAAGGCGTGGAACGCTCGCACATCCTGCCCTACAGCCAGGACGGCGCGCTGCTGATGGAGGTTTACACCCACGATGGCATCGGCACCATGGTGGTGGACGAAAAACTCGAGAGCCTGCGTGAAGCCACGGCCGACGACGTCGGCGGCATCCTGCAGCTGATCGAACCCTTCGAGCGCGACGGCACCCTGGTGCGGCGCGAGCGCACGTCGATCGAACGCGATATCGCCAACTACACCGTGATCGAGCACGACGGCGTGATCTTCGGTTGCGCGGCGCTCTATCCGTATCCCGAAGCGGGCACCGCGGAAATGGCCGCACTCACCATCAGCCCGCAGGTGCAAAGCCAGGGCGACGGCGAGCGCATCCTCAAGCGGGTGGAGCAACGCGCCCGCGCGATGGGCCTGAACAGCATTTTCGTGCTCACCACCCGCACCATGCATTGGTTCATCAAACGCGGTTTCCAGCCAGTCGATCCAGATTGGCTGCCCGAGGCGCGCAAGCGCAAATACAACTGGGACCGGCGCTCGCAAGTGCTGGTCAAGCAACTTCAGTAACCATTCGCAGGAGAACCCATGACCCGCACCGTGCAATGCATCTACCTCAAGAAGGAAGCCGAGGGTTTGTCGTTCGCCCCCTATCCCGGCGAGCTGGGCAAGCGCATCTACGACAACGTCAGCAAGGAAGCCTTCGAGGCCTGGAAGAAGCACCAGACCATGCTGGTCAATGAAAACCGCCTCAATCTGGCCGACGCGCGCGCCCGCCAATACCTGGCGCGCCAGATGGAACGCTTCTTCTTCGGCGAAGGCGCCGAGCAGCCCACCGGCTACGTGCCGCCCACGCCCGGTCAAACCCCCGGCGCGCAGGGTTGATTAACGCGAATCATTCTCGATAAGACCTATACTGGCGGCCCCCTAGACAGACTGTGCTGAGGAGCCCCATGTCCCTATCGAAAGTGTTCCTGGCGGCCACCGCCGCGGTGGCCCTGCAGCTGCCCGCGCAGGCCCAGGAACAGGTGTTGAACCTGTATTCCGCCCGCCACTACCAGACGGACGAGGCGCTTTACAGCAACTTCACCAAGGAAACCGGCATCCGCATCAACCGGGTGGACGGCGACGACGCCGGCATCCTGGCGCGCCTGAAGAGCGAAGGCGCCAGCAGCCCGGCCGACGTGATCCTGCTGGTGGACGCCGCCCGCCTGTGGCGCGCCGAGCAGGACGGCCTGTTCCAGCCGGTCAAGAGCGCCACGCTCGACAGCCGCATTCCCGCCAACCTGCGTGGCAAGGACGAAGGCCAGGGCGGCCAGTGGTTCGGCATGTCCACCCGCGCCCGCGTCATCATCTACAACAAGATCAAGGTCAAGAAAGAAGACGTCGCCACCTACGAATCGCTGGCCGACCCTAAATTCAAGGGCAAGATCTGCATCCGCTCCGGCTCGCATCCCTACAACCTGTCGTTGTTTGGTGCGATGGTCGAACACCTGGGCGCCGAAAAGGCCGAGACCTGGCTCAAGGGCGTCAAGGACAACTTGGCGCGCGACCCCAAGGGCGGCGATACCGACCAGATCAAGGCCGTGGCCAGCGGTGAATGCGACGTGGCCGTGAGCAACAGCTACTACTTCGCACGGATGATGCGCTCGAACAACCCGGAAGACCGGTCGGTGGTCGAGAAAGTGGGCGTGGTGTTCCCCAACCAGCAAACCTGGGGCACGCACGTCAACATCGCCGGTGCCGGCGTGGCCAAATACGCGCCGCACCGCGCTGCCGCCGTCAAGTTCCTGGAGTATCTGTCCAGCGACTCCGCGCAAAGCTACTTCGCGAACGGAAATAATGAATGGCCGGCAGTGCCCACCGTGAAACCGGCCAATCCGGCACTGGAATCGCTGGGCACCTTCAAGTCTGAAACCATCCACGTGGTTGCGGTGGGCATGAACCAGACCAAGGTACAGCAAATGCTGGACCGTGTCGGTTTCAAGTAAGCTTTTTACGTAGCCAGCTTCTCCCGGGCACGGCGCGATGATATATTCGCGCCGTGCCCGTTTTGTCTGAGGAGACCCCGATTGGCTACCCTGCAAGAACTTCTCGCCCAGAAAGCTTCGCTCGAAAAGCAGATCGCTGAAACACAGCGCGAAGAGCGGGCAAACGCCATTGCCAAAGTCAAGTCCATCATGAGCGAGCATGGACTGACGCTGGCCGACCTTTCCCAGCGCGCCACGCCCGCCCGCAGCAGCGGCAGCGAAGGAGGCGCCCCGCGCAAGGTGGCCGCCAAATACCGCAATGGCGACACCGGTGAAACCTGGTCCGGCCGCGGCCTGCAACCCAAATGGCTGAAAGCCGCGCTGGCCGAAGGCAAGCAGCTGTCCGATTTCGCCATCTGACCCCCGCCCCCACGATTGGTTGAACTGATTGGCGGGCCCCTGGCCGGCGGTTGAGCCGCCGGCGGCCCGACCCGCGGTCGGCGCAAGGTTGCAAGACCCTCGCCCCACCGCCTAGCATGCCGGTAGCGCGCACCGCCGCGTGTTTGTCTGTTGCACGCGCTGCTCGTAGTGCTCCGTGTCCTCGCTACCGCCCACACTCCCCCCGTCGACCGCCGCCTTCGACTCGGCCGCCGCTGAGCTGGATCGCCCAGCCGCGCCCGCCATGGCATTGGCCGGCAAATCCGCCGGCGCGCTGCCGCCTGCCGCACCCTCCACCAGCCCCTCGCGCCGTGCCGAGGCCGCGCGCCAACGGCTGCGCACCTGGCGCCGCGGCCTGCTGGTCGGCGCGGCCAGCGCGCTGCTGGCCTGGGTCGGGCTGCGCTTTGGCAGCCTGGACGACAGCGCCGTGCTGCTGTGGCTGCCGGCCGGCTTCGTGCTGGGCGCCATCCTGCGCTGGGGGCCTGCGATGGCGCTGGCCGCCGTGCCCGGCCTGCTGGCCGCCCATCTGGCGGCCGACAAGAGCCTGGTGCTGTCGGCCCTGTGCGCCGCGGTGGAAGCCGCGGCGCCCTGGCTGGCCGCGGCCTGGCTGCAGCAACGCCGTTTCCAGCCCCGCCTGCCCGGCGCCCGCGATGCCCAGTTGCTGGGGGCCGCCGTGTTGGGCAGCGCCTGCATCACCGGGCTGGGCCATGGCCTGCTGGACCTGGCCGCTGCCGCGCGGACGGGCGGGCTGTCGGCCTCGGCCATGGCGCTGCTCAGCAGCATGGGCGCGGCGCTGGGCGGCCTGTTGGGCAGCCTGCCCTGGCTCACGCTGGCCGATGGCCGCAAGCGCCGGCCGCCGACGATCAACGGCCTGGGCAGCCGGCTGCTGCTGTCTGCCGCCGCCGTGCTGGCGGGCGGGGCCGCGATGCTGGCGGTGGCGCCGATTTCGGCCGCCCAGACCTGGCTGCTGTTCGTGCCGCCCATGCTGCTGACCTGCCTGGCCGCGCGGCATTCGCTGCGCTGGTCGTCGGGCGCGCTGCTGGCCCTGGCGCTGGCGTCTGTGGTGCTGCTGGCGCCCGGCCACGGCCCCTTCGGCGCCCGCGGCGACCGCGGCCATGCCTTGCTGCTGCTGTGGGGTTACCTGGGCTGCTGCGGCGTGCTGGTGCTCATCGCCCATGCGGGCAGTGGCGAGCTTCGGCGCGTCAAGCACCGCTGGCGGCTGGCGCTGGAAGCGGCCGACGTGGGCGTGGCCGACTGGGACCTGGCCACCGGCCGCAGCCATACCTCACCGCGCTGGCAGGCGTTGCTGGGCGCGTCCACCCCGCAGACCAGCAGCCTGCCGCCCCAGCAGGCCTGGCTGGCCCTGGTGCACCCCGACGACCGCGAGCGTGAAGCCGCCGACCTGCGCGCGCTGCAGCAGCCGGGCCGCGACAGCCACCGCCGCGACCTGCGGCTGCACACCGCCAAGGGCTGGAACTGGTTCCAGGTGCAGGTGCTGGTGGCCGAGCGCGACGACCGCGGCGCGCCGCTGCGCATGATCGTCACCGCCACCGACATCGGCGAACGCCGCGCCAACGAAGAGCGCCAGCGCCTGTCGGCCCGGCTGTTCCAGCACCTGCACGAAGGCCTGCTGATCACCGACGCCGACCTGCGGGTGCTGGACGTCAACCCCACCTACTCGCAGATCATGGGCGTCTCGCGGCACGAGCTGCTGGGCACCGTGCCGCCGCTGCTGGCCGCCGCCCGCGCCGGCACGCCCAGCGGCGATGCGACCAGCCCCGGCGCCCATGGCGGCATGTGGGCCAGCCTGCGCGCCACCGGCACCTGGCGCGGCGAGGTGGTGGACCGCCGCCGCAACGGCGACCCCTGCGCGCTGCAGGTCACCATCACCGCCGTGCTGGGCCCCGACGGCCAGCCGCGCTACCACGTGCTGGTGATCTCCGACATCACCGAGCAGCACCTGCAGCGCCAGCGGCTGGAGCGGCAGGCGCTGTTCGACGAACTCACCCGCCTGCCCAACCGCGCCCGGCTGGCGCAGATGCTGGCCGACGCCATGGCCGCGGCCGACCGCGAAGGCACGCTGCTGGCGGTGTGTTACCTCGACCTCGACCACTTCAAGCCGGTGAACGACCGCCACGGCCACGCCGCCGGCGACCGCCTGCTGGTGGAACTGGCCCACCGCCTGCGCGGCGCGCTGCGCAGCAATGCCGCCTGGTCCGATGCGGCGGCCCGCCTCGGCGGCGACGAATTCGTGCTGCTGCTGCGCGCCGGCACGCTGGACGAAGCGCGGCTGGCGGTAGAACGGGTGCTGCGCGTGATCTCGCAGCCTTACGCCATCCAGCCCGGCGCCGATCCGGTGACCGTGACCGCCAGCGTCGGCGCCACCGTGTACCCGCTGGACCGCAGCGACGCCGACACCCTGCTGCGCCATGCCGACCACGCGATGTACGGCGCCAAGCAGTCGGGCCGCAACGGCTACAGCTTCTTCGACCCCGAGCACAGCCGCCGCACCGAAGAACGCGTGATGGCCATCGGCCGCGTGCAGGAAGCCTTGGACAACCACGAGCTGGAGCTGTACTACCAGCCCAAGGTGGACATGCGCCGCGGCACCGTGCTGGGCATGGAAGCGCTGCTGCGCTGGAACCACCCCGAACACGGCGTCATCTCGCCCGCGCAGTTCCTGCCGCTGATCGAGCACACCGGCCTGTCGGCCCGGGTGGGCGACTGGGTGATGGGCCAGGCGCTGGAGCAGCTGGCCCGCTGGCAGCGCCAGGGGCTCGACCTCTCGGTCAGCGTCAACGTTTCGGCCCGCCACCTGCAGGAAGCCGACTTCGCGCAGCGCCTGGCCGAGATGCTGGCCCGCCATGCCCGCCCGCTGGGTGAGCGGCTGGAGCTGGAGGTGCTGGAAACCGCCGCGCTGGCCGACATCGACTACACCTCGGCCCTGCTGGAGCGCTGCCGCCGCCTGGGCGTGCGCTTCTCGCTGGACGACTTCGGCACCGGCTACTCCACCCTCACCTACCTCAAGCGGCTGCCGGTGGACGTGCTCAAGATCGACCGCAGCTTCGTGCGCAACATGCTGGAAGACCGGCAGGACCTGGCCATCGTCGAAGGCGTGATCGGCCTGGCCCGCACCTTCGGCTGCAGCGTGGTGGCCGAGGGGGTGGAGCTGCCCGCGCAGGCGCGGCTGCTGATCGACATGGGCTGCGACATCGGCCAGGGCCACGGCGTGGCCAGCCCGATGCGCGCGCCCGAGGTGCTGGGCTGGGTCAAGGGCTACCGGGGCCTGTTCACCGCCGTCCCGGCGGACGCCGAGGGCATGCCGCCTCGCTAGACTGGCGGCATGATCCCTGCCGGTTTTATCCAGGAGCTGCTGTCCCGCGTCGACATCGTCGACGTCGTCGGCCGGCATGTGCAGCTCAAGAAGACCGGCGCCAACCTGATGGGGCTGTGCCCCTTCCATGGCGAAAAGTCGCCCAGCTTCTCGGTCAGCCCCAGCAAGCAGTTCTATTACTGCTTCGGCTGCGGCGCCTCGGGCGACGCGGTGCGTTTTTTCACCGAGCACACCGGCGCCAGCTTCCGCGAGGCGGTGGCCGACCTGGCCCAGCAGGTGGGCCTGCAGGTGCCCGACGACGAACGCAACCCCGAAGAACGCGCCCAGGCCGCCCGACAGAAAGAGCAGCAGGCCAGCCTGACCGACGTGCTGGCGCGCGCCGCCGACCACTACCGCAAGCAGCTGCGCGCCAGCCCGCGCGCCATCGACTACCTCAAGGGCCGCGGCCTGACCGGCGAGATCGCCGCCCGCTTCGGCCTGGGGTATGCGCCCGACGGCTGGCGCAACCTGTCCAGCGTGTTCCCGCGCTACGACGACCCGCTGCTGGCCGAATCGGGCCTGGTGATCCTGCACGAAGCCGAAGGCGGCGCCGACGAGAAGCGCTACGACCGCTTCCGCGACCGGGTGATGTTCCCGATCCGCTCGGTGCAGGGAGAGGTCATCGGCTTCGGCGGCCGGGTGCTGGACCGTGGCGAGCCCAAATACCTCAACTCGCCCGAAACCCCGGTGTTCGTCAAGGGCCGCGAGCTGTACGGGCTGTTCGAGGCCCGCGCTTCGATGCGCGGCCGCGGCTATGCGCTGGTGGTCGAAGGCTACATGGACGTGGTGGCCTTGGCGCAGCTGGGCTTCGAGAACGCCGTGGCCACGCTGGGCACGGCCTGCGGCGAAGAGCATGTGCGCAAGCTGTTCCGCTTCACCGAATCGGTGGTATTCAGCTTCGACGGCGACGCCGCCGGCCGCCGCGCCGCCGGCCGCGCGATGGAAGCCGCGCTGCCCTTTGCCACCGATACGCGCAGCATCCGCTTTTTGTTCCTGCCGCCCGAGCACGACCCTGACTCATACGTGCGCGAGCATGGCGCCGAGGCCTTCGAGCGCTGCGTGACCGAGGCGGTGCCGCTGTCGCGCCAGATGATGGACGTGGCCGCCGAGGGCTGCGACCTCACCACGCCTGAAGGCCGCGCGCGCTTTCTGGCGCAGGCGCGGCCGCTGTGGGCGGCCCTGCCGGCCGGCGGCGCGCTGACGCGCCAGATGCTGGCCGAGATCGCCCGCCAGGCCGGCCTGCCCGATGCCGAGCTGGCCGCGCAGTGGGCGCAGGCGCCGCAAGGCCATGGCGGCCGTGGCGCCCGGCAGGAGCACCGGCACGACGTGTACGAAGACGACGGCGGCGAAGCCGCGGCCCATGCGGCGCTGGGCGGCTATGGCGCCGCCGCGGCGGCTGACGCGCCGGCCGGCTACGCGGGTGGCGGCGGCTACGGTGGTGGCTACGGCGGCGGCCAGGGCGGCCGGCCCGGTGGCGACTGGCGCCAGCGCAGCGCCGGCGGCGGCCGCTTCCAGGGCAAGTACGGCGGCAAGGGCGGCGGCCGTGGCGACTGGCGCCAACAAGCGCCGATGCCGCCGCTGGCGCCCCGGCGCGCGCCGCGCCGGCCCGAAGACCGCATCGTGCACATGCTGCTCACGCATGCCGAGTGGTGGGACCAGCTGGCCCCCGACGACCTCGACCTGCTGCACGGCTTTGACGGCGTGCATGGCGACCTGCTGCGCTGGCTGGAGCGCGACCTGCACGACCACGGCGCGCGCCCCTGGGCGGTGCTGCGGGTGGCGCTGGCCGACGACGCCACGCTGGCCGAGGCGGTCAGCCGCGTGGTGTCGCCCGACCCGGCCGACGACGAGGCCGAATTCGCGCAGCTGCGCGCCGCGCTGGACCAGTGCCTGCT
>NZ_CAXFDV010000579.1:0-11746 GCF_964001545.1 uncultured Aquincola sp. | reverse complement strand
GTGGACGGGAACCAGGGCACCGGCGCCACCACACGCGTTTCAATGCCGCCCTGGGCCAGCAGCTCGCGCAGGCGCGTTTCAACGAAGATGCCGTGCACGGGGCGGGCGCTGCTGGGGTACAGCGTCGAGAACAGCAGGGTGCGCAGCGGGCGGCTCATCGGGCGGTGACGGAAGGCGGACGGGCCGGGGCGGCGGCCCGCGGAATGGCAGCCGGCGAGCATAGCGCCCGGCCATTGCACTGCACCATCCCGCCAATGGGCGCTGGCAACAACGTCACGGTCGGCGGCCCGGCGGCGGGGGAGGCGCGGCCTCTTTGGGGGGAAGCATTGCGCAGGCGACCGGCTGCCGGCACCGGTGCGCTCAGCGCACCGGCGGCCGTGCCACCGCGGCGGCGGCACCGCCTGCGCCGCCGCCCGCGGCCAGGGCGCCGGCCATCGCGGCCACGCGGCGGGCGTTGGCCTGCCAGGTCAGGCCCTGCTCCACGATGGACGCGGCAGCACCTGCCGCCAGGCGTTCGCGCAGCGCCGCGTCGGCGCCCAGGCGGGTGAGGCCGGCCTCGAAGGCGCCGGGCTGCGCGGGGTCGAACAGCAGCGCATTGGCCCCATCTACCAGCACCTCGGCGATGTTGGGCTGGCGCGGCGCGATGATGGCCTTGCCCAGCGCCAGGTACTCGAACAGCTTCAGCGGCGAGGCGTAGGCCACCACCGCCGGCTGCAGCGCGATGTCGAAGGCGGCCACCAGGGCCGGCACCTCGTCGCGGTCGACCACGCCGGTGAAGCGCACCCGCTCGCCCAGGCCCAGCTCGGCGGCCAGGCGTTCCAGGTCGGGCCGGGCCGGGCCGTCGCCCACCATCAGCAGCCGCGCGCGCGGGTCGGCGGCGGGGCTGGCCATCCAGTGCAGCACGCGGTCCACGCCGTGCCAGTCGCGCACGAAGCCGGTGAAGCCCAGCACCAGCGCATTGTCCCAGCCGGCGCCCAGGCGGGCCCGCGCCGCCTGCGGGCTGGGCGCGGCCGCGAAGTGCGCCTGGTTGATGCCGTTGGGCACCACCACCAGCCGGCTGTCGGGCACGCCGCGGGCGCGCACCTGGTCGGCCAGCACGCGGGTGACGGGCAGCACCACGTCGGCGCCGCGCCAGACGAAGTCCTCGGCCCAGCGGGCCAGCCACGGCAGGCCCAGGCCGCCGAAGCGCGCCCGCTCTTCCGCCAGCGGGGCGTTCACTTCCAGCAGCAGCGGGATGCGCAGCTGGCGCTTGAGCAGCACGCCCGACAGCAGGAAGAGGTTGTAACGCTCGTACAGCGCATCGGGCTTGAACTCACGCGCGGCGGCGGCCAGCCGGCGGTAGGCCACGGCGGAATAGGCCAGCTCCAGCAGCTCGTAGCAGGCCTTGGGCAGGGCGGCGCGCAGCTTCTGCACCCAGCCCACCTCGCCGCCCATGCCTTCGCCCTGCGGGGCCTGCGGCGCGACCACGCACACCTCGTGGCCCTGCTCGCGCAGCGCGGCGATCATCTCTTCGATGTGCACGGCCTGGCCGTCCTTGGAGGCCGTGCGGTGGTGGTACAGGATCTTCATGCGGCTTCCTGGCGGGCCGGCTGCTCGCCGATGGACTGGCGCAGGAAGGCGTCGAACATCAGCAGCGACCACAGCGGCGTGCTGTGGTCGTGCCGGCCGCTTTCATGGTCCTGCACCATCTGACGGATCTCGGCCGGGTTGAACCAGCCGCCGTCCAGCATCGGCCCCTGCAGCAGCGAGCTGCGCACACGCTCGCGCAGCGGGCCGCGGAACCAGCGCGCCAGCGGCACCGCAAAGCCCATCTTGGGCCGGTACAGCACGTCGTGCGGCAGCGCCGGCTCCAGCGCCTTCTTGAACACCTTCTTGCCGTTGCCGCCCTGCAGCTTGAGCGCCGAAGGCAGCGTGGCGGCCCATTCCACCAGCTCATGGTCCATCAACGGTTCGCGAACTTCCAGCGAGTGGGCCATGCTGGCGCGATCGACCTTGGTGTTGATGTCGCCCACCAGGTAGGTCTGCATGTCGATGTACTGGATCAGCGCCAGCGGATCGTCGGTGCCGGCCCGCGCCGCATGGCGGTTGAACACCTCCATCGCGCTGTAGCCGCCCAGCTCGCTCTTCAAGCGCTGGCTGTAGAGCCGGCTGCGCGCCGGCTGGCGGATCTGCGACATGCTGTGGAAGTAGGCCTGCACCGAGGTGCGGGCCATGCCTTCGAAGGTGGTCTTGGCGCGGAACACACGCGGTGCCCAGTCGGCCTTGGGATACACGCGCCCCAGAAAGCCGAACAGCGGCGTGCGCACCGAGGCCGGCAGCGAAGAGCGCATGCGCTCTTCCATCATGTGCAGCTTGTAGCGGCGGTAGCCGCCGAAAGTCTCATCGCCGCCGTCGCCCGACAGCGCCACCGTGACGTGCTGGCGCGCCAGCTGGCACACGCGGTAGGTGGGGATGGCCGAGCTGTCGGCATAAGGCTCGTCGTACAGCGCGGCCAGCGTGTCGATGAGGTCGAAGTCGTCGGAATCCACCTGCTCCACATGGTGGTTCGTGCGGTAGCGCTCGGCCACGCGCTGGGCGAATTCGCTCTCGTTGTACTGCGGGTCGGCGAAGGAGATGGAACAGGTCTGCACCGGGTCGTTCGACAGCCCGGCCATGGTGGCGACCACCGCGCTCGAATCGACGCCGCCCGACAGGAAGGCACCCAGCGGCACCTC
This sequence comes from uncultured Aquincola sp., assembly GCF_964001545.1. NCBI lineage: Bacteria > Pseudomonadati > Pseudomonadota > Betaproteobacteria > Burkholderiales > Sphaerotilaceae > Aquincola > uncultured Aquincola sp. Next base: position 9,032 of record NZ_CAXFDV010000579.1, on the reverse strand, counting down.
GGCGATCATGCGCAGCTTCACCGATTCCTTCAGGCGGCGCAGCAGCTCTTCGCAGGCCTCGGCCTCGGTGGCGCGGCTGTCCAGCGTGAAGCGCACGTCCCAGTACACCTTGGGCTGCGGAATCGGCTGGCCACGGCGCACCAGCAGCGTGCTGGCCGGCGGCAGCTTGAGCGCCTGGCGGAAGATGGTGCGCGGCTCGGCCACGTAGCCCAGCGCGAAATACTCCTCCACCCCCAGCGGGTCGATGTCGCGGCGCAGGCCGCCATGGGCCAGCAGCGACTTCAGCTCGGAGCCGAACAGCAGCATGCCGTCGTCCAGCACCGCGTAGTGCATCGGCTTGACGCCTAGCCGGTCGCGCGCCATGAACAGCACCTGCTGGTTGCGGTCCCACAGCGCGAAGGCGAACATGCCGCGGAAGCGCTTGACGCAGTCTTCGCCCCACTGCTCCCAGGCATGCACGATCACCTCGGTGTCGCTCTTGGTGCTGAAGCGGTGGCCCAGCGCCTGCAGCTCGGGGATCAGGCTCTGGTAGTTGTAGATCTCGCCGTTGAACACGATGACGACCGAGCCGTCTTCATTGAACAGCGGCTGCTGGCCGGTGGCCACGTCGATGATGGACAGCCGCCGATGGCCGAAGCCGACGCCCGGCTCCAGGTGCACGCTGCCCTCGTCGGGGCCGCGGTGGTGCTGCGAATCGTTCATCCGCCGCAGCACGGCGGGCAGGACGGCGCGCTGGCCGCGGGTGTCGAAGACGCCGGTGATGCCGCACATGGTCTATAGGTCCTCGTTCAACGTGGGGTCGCCGGCCGCGCGAGCAGCCGGTCGTACAGGTTCTCATAGGCCGCCACCATCGCTCGCAGGCTGAAGCGCTGCAGCACGGCCTCGCGGCCCGCGCGGCCCATGGCCGCCGCGGCCTCGGGCCGGCTGGCCAGATCGGCCAGTGCAGCCGCCATCGCCTCGGCGTTGCCCGCCGGCACGATGACGCCGGTGCGGCCTTGTTCCACCAGGTCCGCATTGCCGCCGACGGCGGTGGCCAGCACCGGCAGGCCGCTGGCCATGGCTTCCAGGATGGTGTTGGAAATGCCCTCGGCCAGCGAAGGCAGCACGAAGCAGTCCAGACCGCGCATCACGTCTGGCACGTCGGCGCGCTCGCCGGGCAGCCAGGCCAGGTCGGCCACGCCGCCGGCCTCCAGGATGGCCTGCGCCTCGGCGCGCAGCGGGCCGTCGCCCACCAGCACCAGGCGCAACCGCTCGCGCAGCGCCGGCTGCAGCTGCAGCGTGCGCACAAAGGCCTGGGCCAGCACCGTCTGCGCCTTCACGCTTTGCATGCGGCCCACGGTGCCGGCCAGCCACAGGCCGGGGGCGTTGAAGGGGCTGCCGGCGATGGGCTGGCGCTGCGGCGCGGGCTGAAAGCGGTCGCTGTCCACGCCGTTGCAGATGCGCTCGATGCGGCGGCCCGACAGGCCCACCTGCTGGGTGAGGTACTGCTCCAGGTCGCGCGACAAGGCCACGTAGCGCTGCACGAAGGGGCTGTAGAGCCGCCGTGCCCACTGATGGCGCTTGTTGCTGCCGTCCAGGTCGTCGATGTCGCGGCCATGTTCGCCATGCACCCGAGCCGGCACGCCCGCCGCCCAGCCGGCGGCCTGGCACTCCAGCGGCGCCAGGTTGCGGGTGTGCAGCACCGCCGGCCGCAGCTGGCGGCACAGGCGGTACAGCGCCGGGTACACCTTCAGCCCATGGCCGGGCGGCTTGTGCAGCGCATGAAAGCCCACGTCGTCGCGTTGCACGCGGCGGCTGAAGGCGGGCGCCACCTCGGTCATCGCCACCACCGCATGGCGGTAGCGGCGGCCGTGGTTGATCAGGTTGACCACGCCGTTCTCGAGCCCGCCGGTGTCGAAGCGGTACACCAGGTGCATCACCAGCGGCCGGTCGTCGGTGGCGGTGCGCACGGGGGTCGTCAGGGTCTCAGTCATGGGCGGGTTTGGGCATCTCGGGTGCCGGTGCAGGCGGCGCGGGCGGCTGCGGCGCATGCGGCGCCAGCGACAGCGGCCGCTCCACCAGCAGGAACAGGCCCGCCGAAGCCAGCAACGCGGCGGCCAGGCACACCATGGCCAGCAGCAGGTGCCACGCCAGCGGCATGGCCTGCGCGGGCCACAGGTGGCCGGCCACCATGAACACCGCGCGCAGCGCCAGGCTGTGAATCAGGTAGAACGAATAGCTCATGGTGCCCAGCCAGCGCAAGGGCTCCCAGGCCAGCAGCCGCGACAGCGCGTGCGTGGGCTGCGCCAGCACCGATTGGCAAAGCGCCCAGAAGGCCGCGGCCATGATCACGGTGCGCACTGCAAAGCCCACGTCGCCCACCGGGCGCAGCACGTCCACCGCCAGCGCCACGGCCACCGCCACCAGGGCCGCCGCTGCCGGCACGGCCAGCGGCGGCCGGCGCTGCAGCGTCTCGAACAGCAGCACACCGCCCAGGAACATCACGAAGCGCACATGGCCCTGCACCGTGGCAATGTTCAGCGCCGTGAGCAGCGCCAGCGCGGCGAACAGCGCCATGCGCTGGGCCGGGGTCCATTGACGCAGCCGCAGCGCCATCACCAGCAGCGGCATGAACAGGTAGAAGGCCAGCTCGTAGCTGAGCGACCAGGCCACGGTGATCAGCGGCTCGATGGGGAACAGGCCCGGCAGCAGCAGCAGGTTGGCCAGCACGTAGCGCAGCACCTCGGCGGCGCCCCCGGGCGGCAGCTTCGATTCGCCGGGCAACAGCACCGACAGCAGCAGGTACAGCGCGAACACCGCCAGGAAGGTGGGATACAGCCGCTGCAGGCGCCGGCGCATGAAGCTGGCGTAGGTCCAGCGGCCCGCGATCAGCGCGCCGTAGATGAGCAGGCCGCTGAGCACGAAGAACAGGTCGACACCCGCATGGCCGATGCGGCGCAGCACGTCCATCACCGCGCCCAGCGCGCTGCCGTCGGCCAGCCAGGGCTGGGCCAGGGTGCTGAAGTGCACGCCGAACACCAGCAGCACGGCCACGCCGCGCAGCCCGTCCATGGCCGGCAGGTGGCGGCCGGGGCCGTGGCGGGCCAGGTCGAAGCGCGCGCTGACCCACGCTTTAACGCTGGCGCCGGGCATCGTCGAGCGCACGCAGCAGCGTGTCCTGGTGGGCGGCGGCAAAGCCGGCCAGCCGGCGGCTGGCGGCTGCCCGGGCGGCAGCGTCGGCGTCGGCCGGCAGCTCGGTGAAGATGACCACGATGGCGGCGTCGTCGGGCTCGCCACGCAGGCGCATCCAGGCCTGCAGCAGCTTGGCCTGCACCTCGTGGCCCACGAACTGCCCGCCCACCCAGTAGGTGCGCCACACCAGCAGCTGCGGCCGGCTGGCCAGCACGCCCGGGCCCATGGCGGTGACGGCGGTGGCACGCCAGCCTGCGGCGGCCACGCCCGACGGTGCGCCGGCGGTGTCGGCGGCGCCCAGGGCCTCACCGCGCCAGGCGGTGTCGTTCGGGTCGACGATGGCGTTGAGCGAACTCACGGCCTTGCTGCCTTCCTGCTGCTGGCGGAAGTAGGCCAGGTGCAGGCCCACGCGGCCGGCGGGGCCGGCATAGGTGCCGCTGCGTTCGGCGCGGGCGCCGATGGTGGTGGGGCGCCAGTCGGTGAAGGTCTCGTCCACGCTGCGCCACACCGGTTGGGCGGCGGCCGGCAGCGCCAGCAGCGGCGGCGTGGCCGGTGCGTGGTCGGTGGTCTGCAGCCAGGCCGGCCACACCACCGCGGCGGCGGCGGCCACCGCCACCACCATCAAACGCCCGGCCGAGGACCGGCCGCCACTGCCGCCCACCGCCTGCACCCGGTCGGCCACCGGCGCATCGGCCTCCGACCAGCGGGCGCCGATGAAGAACAGCGCGGTGATGACGATGCCGAAGAACAGCCAGCCGTAGACCAGGTGGTCGACCCCGGTGGCGATCTCGTTGTTGGACAGGTGGCCCACCAGCACGATGAGGTAGGCACGTAGCCAGTTGGCCACCACCGGCACTACCAGCGACAGCGCGCAGAACACCCAGCGCCGCCGCTGGCTGCGGTAGTTGAGGTAGCCGAACAGGCTGCCCACCATGAAGGACGCCATCAGGTAGCGCACGCCGCTGCAGGCTTCCACCACCGACCAGCGGCCCGACGGGATGACGAACTGCAGCCCCTCGCGGTACACCGGGATGCCCGAGGCGCGCAGCGTGGTGACGGTGAAGTCGGCGGTGTACTGCATCAGCACCGGCGTCATGAATTCGCCGATGGGCACCGCAAAGAACAGAAAGGCCAGCGGAAACAGCAGCGCCCGCGTCACCTGCCAGCCCAGCAGCGCGGGCACGCCGGCCACCAGCAGCGCGGTGAAGGCGAGCTGCATCACCGCATTGACGTCGGCCAGGTCGCCCAGCCACCAGCCGAAGGCCAGCAGCACCAGCACCGGCACCATCGCGGGCACGGCGCGCGGCGTGAGTTGGCGCAGCACCTCGCGCTGGCGCCACACCAGCCAGCCGACGATGGGCGGCACCAGGAAGGCATGGGTGAAGGTGGCCGAGCGCTCCCAGATGGCGACCATGGCCAGCCCGGTGCCGCGGTAAGCCAGCAGCACCAGCAGCAGGTAGGCCAGCATCGCGGCGCCGGCCTCGCGCCAGCCGGGCGCAGGGGGCGCGACGGGCGCCGAATCGTGGGCGACGGGAACGGCGCTCATGCCGACGCCACCTCGGCGGGCATGGCAGGCGCGCGGGCCTGCATCGCCTCGGCCAGCAGGCGGCCCAGCGGCGCCAGGCGGGCGGCCCAGCCGTAACGGTCGCGCACGAAGCGGCGGCCGGCTTCACCCAGCTGCTGCGCCAATGCGGGGGATTCCAGCACGCGGCTGAGCTGGGCCACGTAATCGGCCGCCTGTTCGGCGGCCAGCAGGTCGTGGTCGTGGCGGGCGTCGATGGCTTCGGCGCAGGAGGCCGCGCACACCACCGGCCGCGCCATGGCCATGGCTTCCAGCACCTTGTTCTGCACGCCGCGGGCCAGCCGCAGCGGTGCCACCACCGCCAGCGCATGCTGCAGGTAGGGCCGCACATCGGGCACGGTGCCGCTGACCGCCACGCCCTCGCCCGCCAGCGCCTGCACCGCCGGCGTGGGGCTGCGGCCGACGATGTGCAGGCGCAGCGCCGGCCAGCGCTGGCGCAGCGCGGGCAGCACCTCGGTGGCGAACCACACCACCGCATCGACATTGGGCCAGTAGTCCATGGCGCCGGTGAAGACCACCGGCAGTTCGCCGGCCGCAAACGGCGAGGCCCGCTGCGCATCGGGCGCGAAGAAGTCGGCGTCCACGCCGTTGCCCACCGCCTGCACGCGCCCGGCGCATTCGGGCGCCAGACGGCGGAACAGGTCGGCTTCCTTCTCGGTGACCAGGAAGGTGCTGTGGGCGCTGGCGGCCACCTGCCGCTCATAGGCCAGCAGGCGTTCACCTTCGCGGCGGTAGAGCCACGACATCGGCCATGGGCGGTTGCGGGCGTACTCGGTCCACTTGGCCGAGTCCACGTCCACCAGGTCCACCAGCACCGGCACGCCGGCCGCATGCCGGGCGTAGGGCGCCATGGACGACGAGAACACGATCACCGCGTCGATGGCCTCGCGCCGGCAGACCTCGCGCACCCAGCGGTCGAGCCGGGCGTTGCGGTAGTAGCGCAGCGTCAGCGGTTCACCATCGGCCAGCGCGGCCAGGCTGCGCAGCTTGGCGGGCAGCGGCTGCAGCGGCTCGGCGCACACCTCGGCGCACCAGCCCTGCAGCGTGGGCACATGCTGCTGGTCGTCCGGGTCGTCGACGAAGGTGCCCAGGAATACCCGGTGGCCGGTCAGCAGGTGCTGGAGCAGGTGGTACGAGCGCACCTTGTCGCCCTTGTTGGGCGGGTAGGGCAGGCGGTGCACCAGGTACAGCAGCTTGGCCATGGCAGCGGGGGCCGGCTCAGCCCAGGTTGCGCACGATCAGCGGCCCCAGCCGGTTGGCCAGGCCGATGGGCATGCGCCGCCAGGTCTTGATCAGCAGCTGGTACTTGGCGTTGCTGGGGTTGTTCTGCGGCACCGCGTCGCGCTTGTAGAGCTGGTGCTCGTAGTGCAGCGGCGCGGGCTCGAAGCCCCAGTTCTTCTTGAACGCGTAAGAGCCGGTGCCCTGCTTGCTGCGGCCGTAGTCGAACATCCTGAGCCCGCGCGCACAGGCGCGCTGCATCAATGCCCAGTACTTGAAATCGTTGCCGGCGAGGTCGCGCGCAGCTTCGTCGTCACCGGCGTAGTAGGGCAGCACCTCGTCGCGGAAGTAGAAGCTCAGCACGCTGCTGATGGGCTGGCCTTCGGCCGTAGTGACGGTGAGCACCTCGGCATCAGCGCCGAAGGTGTCCAGCAGCGCCTGGAAGTAGCGCCGCGGCATGGCCGGCGTGCCGTGGCGGTGCACGTTGCTGGCGTACAGCGCGAAGAAGCGGTCTATGCCGGGATCGATGCTGGCCTGCAGCCCGTTCTTGATGCCCTTGCGCACCATCGCGCGCTGCTTGCGCGGTATGGCCAGCATGTTGGCTTCTTCGTCGGGCAGGATCTCCTTGCGGAAGGTGACGTACAGGTCCTGCAGCGGCCAGTCGGCGTGGCGGCGCTGCACGTTGCGCATCTCCAGGTGTTCCACGCCCAGGCGGCGGGCGATCTGCTGCGCCTCCTGCTCCAGCGCGTGGGCGGCCGCTTCGTCCAGCGCGGCGACGCCGCCGTAGACGGCAAAGGGCAGGCTGACCAGCGACTGGCCGAACATCAGGCTGTGCACATGGGCCAGCGGCAGCACGCCGCGGATGCCGTGCTCGTCTTCCGCCCACAGGAAGAAGGTCTGGTGGCGGAACACCTCGTGCAGCAGCCGCTGCCAGCCCGAGCGGTGGAAGAAGGTGGCCTGCGGGCAGGCCTGCACGAAGGCGTCCCAGCGCGCGGCGCCGGCAGCGTCACGCAGCCCCAGCCGACGGATCTTGAGCATGGTGGTCAATGGGTGGCGTCAGTGGGTCGAGCTACCCAGGAAGATCTGGTCCATGCGGCCCCAGCGGAAGTCGGCGAGCAGCTGCTCGAGCCGGCGCTCCATGCGGCCGATGTTCACGTAATGGCGAAAGCGCGTCTTGGCATCGATGCCCGCCACGCGCGGCTGGCCGGCGTCGATCTCCCAGGGGTGGAAGTAGAAGATGGCCGACGCCCGGTCGCCGCTGTTGACCTGCCGCAGCATCCAGCGCGACAGCGCATAAGGCAGCAGCCGGAAGTAGCCGCCGCCGCTGGAAGGCAGGTTGCGGTTCATCATGCGCAGCGTGGTGACCGGGATCTCCAGCAGACCCGGCCGCACCTCGTGCGCAAAGCGCGGCGCATCGGGCATGCCGTAGTGGTCGTGCTGGATTGGGTAGACGCTGGAGCTGTAGCGGTAGCCGGCTTCGGCCAGGCAGTCGAAGGCCCAGAGGTTGCCTTCGCCGATGGAAAAGCTGGGCGCGCGGTAGCCCAGCACCGGCCGGCCCGACAGGTCTTCGAGGATGGCCTTGGCGCGCCGGATGTCCTGGCTGAAAGCCTCGGGCGAGAGCTCGCTGGCGCGCTGGTGGCCGTAGCCGTGGCTGGCCAGTTCATGGCCCTGTTCGACGATGCGCCGCACCAGCGCGGGGTAGCGCTCGGCCACCCAGCCCAGCGTGAAGAAGGTGGCCTGGGTGCCGCGCTGCGCCAGCATCGCCAGGATGCGGTCGACGTTGGCCTCGACCCGGCATTCGCGGGCGTCCCACTCGTCGCGCCGGATGTAGGGCGCGAAGGCCGAGACCTGGAAGTAGTCTTCCACGTCGATGGTCAGGGCGTTGGTGATGGCGGTGGGCTGCATCGCGGTACGTCCTTGCTCAGCGCTCGCTGCTGTCACTGGGGGCCTTGAGGGCGCCCACCAGCCGCTGCAGCAGCGACAGCGTCTCGAGGTTGATGCGTTCGAGCCGAAGCAGGCTGCGTTCCAGCCGCTGCAAGCGGTCGCCGTGGGCCTGCGTGGCCATCGTATCCAGCTGGCGAGCCATGCCGTCGGCCGTCTCGGCGCTGATCGCCAGCTTGGCCGTCTGCAGGTCAACGCCCAGGGCACCCACCTGCTCCACCGGCAGCGGGCCGCCGGGCGCAGCGGTGGGGGCCGCCGGCATCGAGGCCGAGGCGCCGCCCTCGCGGGCGAATTCCTTGACCACCTCATCGACATCGGCCACCGTCAGCAGCGTCTTGTTGTTGAGGTAGCCCAGCAGCAGCAGCCGGTCGCACACCGCGTTGATGCGGCGCGGAATGCCCTGGCTGGCGTTGAAGATGGCCTGGAAGGCTTCGGGCTCGAACTCGGGCTGGCCGGTGGAGCCGGCGCACTTGAGGCGGTGCTCGATGTAATGCTGGGTGTCTTCCAGGTCCAGCGGGCCGATGTGGCAGGTGGCCGCCACACGCTGGCGGAACTGCTCCATCTCGGGCCGCTGCAGGATCTCGCGGAACTCGGGCTGGCCCACCAGAAAGCTCTGCAGCAGGGCTTGCGTGCCCAGCTGGTAGTTGGACAGCATGCGCAGTTCTTCCACCGCGCGGGGCGACAGGTTCTGCGCCTCGTCCACCACCAGCAGGCAACGCTTGCCCTGGCTGGCCTGGCCGATGAGGAAGGCTTCCAGCGTGATCAGCAGCTCGGACTTGGTGACGCCCTTGACCTGGAAGCCGAAGGCCGCGCCCACCATGCGCAACGTGTCTTCCGCGTCCAGCTGGGTGGTGACCAGCTGGCCCACCACCACGTCGCTGCGGTTGAGGCTGTCCAGCAGGCCGCGCAGGATGGTGGTCTTGCCCGCCCCCACCTCGCCGGTGATGACGATGAAGCCCTCGTTGCGCATCACGCCGTACTCGAGGTAGGCCTTGGCGCGGCGGTGCTGCTTGCTGTCGAAATAGAAACTGGGATCAGGATTGAGCTGGAAGGGCTTGTTGCTCAACCCGTAGAAGGCTTCGTACATGGTCAGAACTGGTAGCCGAGCGAGGCCACGACG
>NZ_CAXFDV010000578.1:0-9376 GCF_964001545.1 uncultured Aquincola sp. | reverse complement strand
GTGCGCAGCCTGCAGCGGCTGCACCAGGTGAGCCTGTCGACCGCGCTGCAGGCTTGCCGCCGGCTGGAGGACGAAGGCCTGCTGGAAGCACGGCCGCGCTCGGGCTACTTCGTGCGCTCGCAGCGGCGCGCAGCGATGCAGCCGGCCAGCGAGCCCGACCTGCGCCGTGCGCCCGACCCGGCGCAGTACGTGGGCATCCACGACCGGGTGTCCGACTTCGTGGCCCGCAGCGAAAGCCGGCCCGCTGTGGCCGACTTCGGCGCCACCTATGCCGCCGGCAGCCTGTACCCGGCCGAGGCCCTGCGCGCCGCCGCGCTGCGGGCCTTGCGCCGTCAGCCCGAGCTGCTGGTGCAGCCGGCGCCCGCGGCTGGCGAGCTGGCGCTGCGCACCGCCATCGCCCGCCGCGCGCTGGACGGCGGCATGCAGCTGACGCCGGACGACATCACCATCACCCATGGCTGCATCGAGGCGCTGAACGTGGCGCTGCGCGCGGTGGCGCAGCCGGGCGACGTGATCGCGGTGGAGTCGCCCACCTACTACGGCCTGCTGCAGGTGCTGGAAAGCCTGGGCCTGCGCGCGCTGGAAGTGCCATGCAGCCCGCACACCGGCCTGTCGATCGAGGCGCTGGAGCTGGCCTTCGACACCCACCCTGGCATCAAGGCCGTGGTGGCTTCGCCCGACCACAACAACCCGCTGGGCTGCGTGATGCCCGATGCCGACAAGGCGCGGCTGGTGGCGCTGTGCGAGCGGCGGCAGGTGCCGCTGATCGAAGACGACACCTACGGCGCGCTGGGCAACAGCGATGCGCCGCTGCGCGCCCTCAAGGCCTGGGACGCCACCGGCAACGTGATCCGCTGCGTGTCGCTGCGCAAGACCATCGCGCCCGGGCTGCGGCTGGGCTGGGTGAGCGGTGGTCGCTGGCAGGCCCGCATCCACATGCTGAAGTTCGCGCAGAGCCGCGCCAACGAGGCGCTGCCGCAACTGACGATGGCCGAGTTCATGGCCAGCAGCGCCTACGACCGCCACCTGCAGCGGCTGCGCCGGCAGGTCAAGCAGCAGCGTGAACGCATCGCCGAGGTCATCGACGCCAGCTTTCCGGCGGGCACCCGGCTCAGCGTGCCGGCGGGCGGCATGCTGCTGTGGGTGGAGCTGCCGCCGGGCGCGCAGGCCCATGCGCTGTTCGAGGCGGCGCTGCTGCGCGGCATCCGCGTGGTGCCCGGCACGCTGTTTTCCAATACCTCGCGCTTCGAGCGCTTCGTGCGCTTCAGCTGCGGCCACCCGGTCACGCGCGAGGCGGAGCAGGCCATCCGCGACCTGGGCGCCATGGCCGCGGCGCAGGCATAGCCGCTGTGCCGACCAGGCGCGAACTGGCGGCCCGGCGCGAGGTGGCGGCTGCGCTGCGTGGCTGTGTAGGCGCCGGCCGCTGGCGTGCGCGGGCCGCGTGCCGACAGCCCGTGCGCGTCAGGCGCTCTATCCTCGGTGGCATCTGAAGCAGCCCCGAGGACCTGCGTGAACCAGCCTGCCCGTGATGCGCCCTTTTTCGTCGTGCTCAACCCCGGCTCGGGCCGTGGCGACCCGGACGAGACACGCGCGCTGATCGAGCGCGTGTTCACCGAAGCCGGCCGCGAGCACCAGGTGCTGATGTGCAAGGACCGGCCGGTGGATCAGGTCGCCGCCCAGGCGGTGGACCTGGCCTGCGCCCGCCAGGGCATCGTGGTGGCGGCGGGCGGCGACGGCACCATCAACGCTGTGGTCAATGCAGTGCTGGGCCGCGGCTGCGCCTTCGGCGTGCTGCCGCAGGGCACCTTCAACTACTTCGGGCGCACGCACGGCATCTCGGCCGAGACCGAGATCGCCACCCGGGCGCTGCTGGAGTCCAGCGTGGAGCCGGTGCAGGTGGGCCAGGTCAATGGCCGCGCCTTCCTGGTCAATGCCAGCCTGGGCCTGTACCCGCAGCTGCTGGAAGACCGCGAAGCCTACAAGCAGCGCTATGGCCGCAGCCGGCTGGTGGCGCTGTGGTCGGCGGTGGTCACGGTGGCGCGCGCCCACCGCCCGCTGCGGCTGGTGATGCAGTGCGAGGGTGAACAGCGCAAGGTGCGCACGCTCACGCTCTTCGTCGGCAACAACCCGCTGCAGATGGCGCAGGTGGGCCTGCCCGAGGCACCGGTCACCGGCGCCGGCCAGCTCACCGCGGTGATGCTGCGGCCGGTGAGCACCTTTCACCTGCTCAAGCTGATGGCGCAGGGCGCGATGGGCCGGCTGGGCGAGGCCGACGACGTCAAGAGCTTCGCGTTCGAAGAGCTGTCGGTGCGGCCGGCCACGCCGCGCAAGAAGGTGCGGGTGGCCATGGACGGCGAGCTGTTCGAGATGCGGCCGCCACTGGTGTTTTCGGTGTCGCCGCATGCGCTGCCGCTGCTGCGGCCCCGCCCGCTGACGGCGCAGGCGGAGGCGGAGGCGCCGCCGCGATGACCGGCCTGCTGCAGATCTCCGATCCGCACTTCGGCACCGAGCGGCCGCCCGTGGTGCAGGCGCTGCTGCAGCTGGTGCGCGACCAGGCGCCCGAGGTGGTGGTGATGTCGGGCGACATCACCCAGCGCGCGCGGCGCAGCCAGTTCGACGCGGCGCGCGCGTTTGTGCAGCGGCTGGGGCCGGTGCCGCTGCTGGCGGTGCCGGGCAACCACGACCTGCCGCTGTTCAACCTGCTGGCGCGGCTGTGCTGGCCGTATGCCCAGCACCGCCGCGTGTTCGGCCCCGAACTGGAGCCGGTGCATGCCGGCGCCGGCTGGCTGGTGATCGGCGTCAGGACCACGCGCCGCCGCCGCCACAAGGACGGCGAGGTGTCCGACGAGCAGATCGAACGCACCGTGCGGCAGCTGCAGGCCGCGCGGCCAGAACAGCTGCGGGTGGTGGTGCTGCACCACCCCATCGCGGTGTGCCGGACCGAAGACGCGGAGAACCTGCTGCACAACCGCGAAGCCGCGATCGAGCGCTGGTCGCAGGCCGGGGCCGACGTGGTGCTGGGGGGCCACATCCACCTGCCCTACGTGGTGCCGCTGCATGAATCCGAAGGCGGTCTGCCGCGCCGGCTGTACGCGGTGCAGGCCGGCACCGCGCTCAGCAGCCGGGTGCGGCACGAGGCGGGCAATTCGGTGAACCTGCTGCGCCGCGTGGGGCCGGGGGCCACCGCCGCGCTGCTGGAGCGCTGGGATTTCGACGAGACCGTCGGTGCTTTCCGCGTGGTGTCGGTGAACCAACTGGCCTTGTCGCGCTCGGACGGTGTCATTTGACCGTTTCGTGATGCTTTGATGACCGCTTCCTTGTCCGACCCGGCGATGCAGCTGGGCCTGCGGCTGGCCGACCATGCGCTGCCGCTGTACTTCGCGGGCCTGCTGGCCGTCGTGCTGCTGGCAGCCGGCGGCTGGCTGCTGCTGCGCCGCGTGGTGCACCCGCGTGAGCCCGGCGTGCCGATGCCGCCGGTGCAGCTGGTGCTGCGCCTGGGCCTGGCGCTGCTGGGCATCGTGGCCACCGCGGCCGCGTTTGCCGAACTGGCCGAGGCCCTGGGCCCCGGCGACGGCCTGGGCCGCTTCGACGAAGCGGTGGCCGCCCGGCTGTCGCAAACCCTGTCGCCGGCCGCGCTGCAGATGTTCTCGCTGCTCACCCACCTGGGCGACGTGATCACGCTCACCGCCGTCAGCATCGCCGCGGTGGTCTGGCTGCTGTGGCAGGGCCGCCGCCGCATGGCGCTGGCCTTTGCGCTGGCCACGGCCGCCGGCGGGCTGCTGAACCGGCTGCTGAAAGTCACCTTCGAGCGGGTGCGCCCGCCGCACGACCACGGCTTTGCGGTGGTGGCCGAGGGCTGGAGCTTCCCCAGCGGCCACAGCGCCGGCGCGGCCGTGGTGTACGGCATGCTGGCCTATGTGCTGCTGCGGGCCACGCCGCGCCGCTGGCATGCGCCGCTGGTGGCCGGCGCTGCGGCGCTGGTGTTCACCATCGCCTTCAGCCGCGTGATGCTGCAGGTGCACTGGGTCAGCGACGTGGCGGCCGGCCTGGCCTCGGGCACCGCCTGGCTGCTGGCCTGCGTGCTCATCATCGACTGGCTGCGGCGGCCGCGCCGGACGTAGCACACTCGGGTCTCTTGAAGAACAAAGCAGGAGACCCGATGAAGATCCGCGCTGCCGTCCTTGAGCGCATGGGGGCCGAGCCGCCGTATGCCCGTTCCCGGCCGCTGGCCATCCGCCAGGTGGAACTGGCCCCGCCCGGCCCCGACGAGGTGCTGGTCAAAATCGCCGCCGCCGGCCTCTGCCACTCCGACCTGTCGGTGATCAACGGCGACCGGCCGCGGCCGATGCCGATGGCACTGGGCCATGAGGCCGCCGGCATCGTCGAAGCCCTGGGCCCGGGCGTGCGCGACCTGTCGGTGGGCGACCATGTGGTGGTGGTGTTCGTGCCCAGCTGCGGCCATTGCGCGCCCTGCGCCGAAGGCCGGCCCGCGCTGTGCGAACCCGGCGCCGCGGCCAATGGTGCCGGCACGCTGCTGTCGGGCGAACGCCGGCTGGCCGATGAGGACGGCCGGCCGCTGAACCACCACCTGGGCTGCTCGGTGTTTGCCGAATACGCCACCGTCTCGCGCCGCTCGCTGGTGAAGGTGGACAAGGCCGTGCCGCTGGACGAAGCGGCCCTTTTCGGCTGCGCGGTGCTTACCGGCGTGGGCGCGGTGGTCAACACCGCCAAGGTCAGTGCGGGTGCCTCCACCGCCGTCATCGGCCTGGGCGGCGTGGGCCTGGCGGCGGTGCTGGGCGCTCATGCGGCCGGCGCGCGGCAGATCGTGGCCATCGACCTGTCGGACGCCAAGCTGGAAGAAGCGCTGCGCCTGGGCGCCACCCATGTGGTCAATGCCGCCGCGGCCGATGCGGCCGAGCAGGTGAAGGCCCTGAGCGACGGCGGCGTGGAGTACGCCTTCGAATTTGCCGGCGCGGTGCGCGCGCTGGACCTGGCCTGGCGCATCACGCGCCGCGGCGGCAGCACCGTCACCGCCGGCCTGCCGCCGCCCGGCGCGGCCTTCGCGCTGCCGGCCGTCAGCCTGGTGGCCGAAGAACGCACGCTGCGCGGCAGCTACATCGGCACCTGCGTGCCTTCGCGCGACATTCCGCGCTTCATGGCGCTGTACCGCCAGGGCCGGCTGCCGGTGGACAAGCTGCTCAGCGGCCGCCTCGCGCTGGACGAGATCAACGAAGGCTTCGACCGCCTGCACGAGGGCCAGGCGGTGCGGCAGGTGGTCGTGTTCTGAACTTGGATCAGCCGCCCTGCTCGGGCAGTTCGTCCTCGCCGGGCAGGCCGGTGATCACGTGGATGCGTTCGGCGCCCACCTGCACCACCTGGCCGGCGCGGATCTTGGCGGTCTTGCGGGTTTCCACCGCGCCATCGACCTGCACCAGGCCGTCGGCCACCATGAGCTTGGCGGCGCCGCCGCTGTGGGCGATGCCGGCCACCTTCAGCAGGTTGTCCAGCGTGATGTAGTCGCCGCGCAGGGGGATTCGGGTGTCGGGCATGCCGGATTGTGGCAGCCCCCTGACAAGCGAGGCTACGCGGCCGGCTGCAGCAGCGGCGCCTCGGGCAGCGCGACGGTCATGATCGGCGCCAGCACGGCCATCGTGGCCTCGCGGTCGGCCAGCGCCAGCGCGGCGGCCAGCGGCGAGCGGGCAGGCTCCAGACCCTGCTCCAGGATGTCCTGGCCCAGCGCGGAGAGTGAAGCGCTGATCTGCCAGGCCGCCGCCGCCTTGCCGAACAGCTTGTCCTTGCGCAGCACCAGCTGCTGCACGAAGGCCTGGCTGAAGGGCGTGCTCACGCCGCCGTCCATGCGGTCGAAGGCGCGCCAGGCGATGGACCAGCCGGCGTTGTGCATCAGGCCGGCCAGATAGCCCTCGAACGGCTCCAGGCCGCGCTGCGCAGCCAGCGAGGCACACAGCACCGCCTTGCGCTCGCCGTGTTCCCACAGCCGCGGCGCCGCCCGGGCCGACAGGCGCCCGCCCTGGCCTTCGTACAGCGGCTTGAGCACCACCCGCGCGATGGCGCGCTGCACGCCGTCGGCGCCCAGCGCGGCCACTGCCTGCGTCAGGTCGCTGATGGCGTGGGCGGCCCGCTGCCGGTAGTGCGCGGTGTTGGCCAGGCGCAGCACTTCGGCCGTGAGCTGCACGTCCTTGGTGATGCGTTCGGTGATCGCGGCCAGCGGCAGATCGTCCTGGCGCAGCAGGTTCAGCAGCTGCGGCACCACCGCCGGCGTGCGCGGCAGCAGGTCGGCAGGGGTTTGCGGCTCGGCCAGCAGGGCGTCCAGCAGGCGCAGCGCCCGCAGCTCGCGCGGGCCGATGGGTGTTTCGCGCGAGGGGCTGCTGTCCTGCAGCCATTCGACGAAGGGCCCGCTGAGGTCGGCCGGCAGCACCGGCGCCGGGAACGGGGTGACGATGGGCTTGGCGGGTGGTTCGGCAGCCGCCGACGGCGCCGCGATGGCGGCCGCCACGGGCACCGCCTTCATGCCCCTTGAACGCCGGGGGCTAGGACGACCGGTCAAACCGGACAGCATCACGGCCAGCCAATTCATCATGCCAACACTCCCTTGCTTATGTGTGCAATTGTGATTCACGCGGTCAGCGGCGGAGTGATCCCCCACCCCCTAGGCCAGCGTTGCCAACCGCGACAAAGTTGGCATTCAAGCCTGAAGAAACGTGAATTCGTCGCGGCGGCGGACAGTCTTGCGGGGGATTGCCCGCGGCCACGGGCCGAAATCGCCCCGTCATCTTCGGCGCGGGGCGACGCGGATAAAGTGCAGGCCTGTCGCTTTCCGGCCCTTTGGCCGCAACCGCGCCTTGCCAACCTGCCGCCGGCCCGCCCAGGGCCCCGCCGCACCCAGGAGCGCCCCGCTTGCTGCAATTTTTCGAGAAGCTCGTCCATCCGTACCCGGAGGCCGAGCCCACGCTGCCCCCGCGGCGTTTTTTCGCGTTCCTTTGGGCATGCACCGAAGGCATCCGCCCCTGGCTGCTGCTGATGACGCTGGCCAGCGGGCTCATCGGCGCCTTCGAGGCAGGCCTGTTCGCCATGCTGGGCGGCGTGGTGGACTGGCTGTCGGGCACCGCGCCCCACCGGCTGTGGGCCGAGCAGGGCCACCTGCTGGCGCTGCTGGCGGCGGTGATGGCGGCCAGCGTGCTGCTGGTGGGCCTGCAGTCGGCGCTCAAGCACCAGAGCATGGCGGGCAACTTTCCGATGCTGCTGCGCTGGAACTTCCACCGGCTGATGCTCGGGCAGAGCATGCACTTCTACCAGGACGAGTTCGCCGGCCGCATCGCCACCAAGGTGATGCAGACCGCGCTGGCCGTGCGCGACACCTGGATGATCCTGTGCGAGCTGATGGTGTTCGTGATCATCTACTTCGTCACCATCCTGGCCACGCTGGGCAGTTTCAGCGGCTGGCTGATGCTGCCCTTTGCCGCCTGGGTGGCGCTGTACGCCGGGGCGGTGTGGTACTTCGTGCCGCGGCTGGCCAAGGTGTCGCAGGCGCAGGCCGACGCCCGCTCGCTGATGACCGGCCGCATCACCGATGCGTACACCAACATCGCCACCGTCAAGCTGTTTTCGCACAGCCAGCGCGAGGCGGGTTATGCCCGCTCGGCGATGCGCGAGTTCATGGTCACGGTGCACGGCCAGATGCGGCTGGTGACGGGCTTCGAGATCGTCAACCACGCCTTGAGCATGCTGCTGATCGCGGCCACCGCCGGTACCGCGCTGTGGCTGTGGACCCAGGGCCACGCCACCGTGGGCGCGCTGGCGGCGGCCACCGCGATGGCCTTGCGCTTGAACGGCATCTCGCATTGGGTGATGTGGGAAATGGCTTCGCTGTTCGAACACATCGGCACCGTGCGCGACGGCATCAACACCCTGGGCCGCCCACGCGCGGTGCTGGATGCGCCCGGCGCGCGGCCGCTGCAGGTGGCGCAGGGCGACGTGCGCTTCGAGCATGTGAGCTTCGGTTACGGCGGTGACAAACGTGTGATCGACGACCTCAGCCTGCACATCCGTCCCGGCGAAAAGGTGGGGCTGGTGGGCCGCTCGGGGGCGGGCAAGAGCACCATCGTCAACCTGCTGCTGCGGCTGTACGACGTAGAAGGCGGCCGCATCCTCGTCGACGGCCAGGACATCGCCCACACCACGCAGGACAGCCTGCGCGCGCAGGTGGGCATGGTCACGCAGGACACGGCGCTGCTGCACCGCTCGGTGCGCGACAACATCCTGTATGGCCGGCCCGACGCCGACGACGCGGCCATGGTGTCGGCTGCCCAGCGGGCTGAGGCGCATGAGTTCATCCAGGGCCTGACCGACCCCAAGGGCCGCAGCGGCTACGAGGCCCATGTGGGCGAGCGCGGCGTCAAGCTGTCGGGCGGGCAGCGCCAGCGCATCGCCATCGCCCGGGTGATGCTGAAGGACGCGCCCATCCTGCTGCTGGACGAAGCCACCAGCGCGCTCGATTCCGAGGTGGAAGCGGCCATCCAGCAAAGCCTGTACAAGCTGATGGAGGGCAAGACGGTGGTGGCCATCGCGCACCGGCTGTCCACCATCGCGGCGATGGACCGGCTGATCGTGCTGGACAAGGGCCGCATCGTCGAGCAGGGCGACCACCGCAGCCTGCTGGCCCACGGCGGGCTGTATGCGCGGCTGTGGGCGCACCAGAGCGGCGGCTTCCTGGGTGAAGAGGCGGAAGACGCCGAGGAAGTCGGCGCCGGCTGACAGCGGCGCGGGCCGCGCGCCGCTACTGGCGGCGGTGCGGGCTGCCTACGCTGGGGGTTCTTTCACCAGCCAAGGAGACAGCCCATGGGCACCAGCAGCATTCTTGGCGGCACGCCGGCCCCTTCGCAGGCCGAGGGCCGCGACGCCGACGCACTCGGCCCCAGCGACAGCTCTGACTCGGGCAGCGACATCCAGGGCGAACGCCTGGCCGCCACCGAGTCGGACGACGGCGATTTCATGCACGCCACGCCGGCGGTGCAAGGCAGCGACAGCGATTCAGGCGGCACCGGTGAGCGGGGCTCGGCCATCCCGGGCGAAGACGCGGCCGGCGCCGACATCGGCACCGACCACATCGAGACCCTGGGCGGCACCGACGCGCTGGACGACGCGGTGTCGCTGGACGCCGACGAAGAGCTCGAGGCGCTGGCCGCCGACGACAGCGCCGACCCCACCGACCCGGACATCGACGCCGACAACCGGCCCGACGCCTGATCAGCCGCCGGCCTGGGTGATCACTTCGCCCAGGTGTCCTTCAGGCCGGTGACCTTGTTGAACACCGGCTTGTCGGCATTGTGGTCCTGCAGGTCGGCCACGAAGTAGCCGT
>NZ_CAXFDV010000577.1:0-8099 GCF_964001545.1 uncultured Aquincola sp. | reverse complement strand
CCGCAGCCGCTGGCGCCCACCAGGGCCACGCACTCACCGGCCTGCAACTGCAGCGACACGTCCTGCAGCACGGTGCGCGGGCCGAAGGCCTTGCGCAGCACCTGCAGTTCGAGCAAAGGCGTTGCGCTCATGCCCGCGTCTCCAGCGTGTCGCGCCAGGCCATCCAGCGGCGTTCCAGCGCCTGCATGGCGGTGTCGCTGAGCTTGCCCAGCAGGGCCAGCAGCACGATGGCGGCCAGCACCACGTCGGCACGGCCGGTTTCGCGGCCGTCGGTCAGCAGGTAGCCCAGGCCGCGGGTGGCGGCGATCAGCTCGGCCGCCACCATGAACATCCAGGCCAGGCTGAGGCCGTTGCGCAGGCCGGTGAGTACCGCGGGCAGCGCGGCCGGCAGCAGCACCCGGCGCACCAGTGCGGCAGGCCGCAGGCCGGCCAGCTCGGCCACTTCCACCAGCTTGCGGTCCACATCCCGAAAGCCCGACGACACGCCCATGTACACCGGGAAGAAGGCGCCGATGGCGATGAGCGTGAGCTTGGGCGCTTCGTCGATGCCCAGCCACAGCAGCAGCAAAGGCACCCAGGCCAGCGAGGGGATGGCGCGCAGCGCCTGGAAGCTGGGGTCCAGCAACGCAGCGGCCCGGCGGTTGAGCCCCACCAGCGCGCCGACCATGATGGCCAGCAGCGCGCCGATGGCGAAGCCGGCGGCCACGCGGGTGCTGCTGGCCAGCAGGTGGCCTACCAGTTCACCGCCTTGGGCCAGTTGCGCCAGCGTGCGGGCAATCTCGCTGGGCGGTGGCAGCAGGTGGGGTGGCACCCAGCCCAGCCGGGCCGAGGCTTCCAGCAGCGCCAAGGCCAGTGCCGGCAGCAGCAGGCCCCAGGCGGGGTGCGGCGTGGGGCGGGTACGGGGGGCCGCCGGCAGCGCGGGCGCGGGCTGCCGCTGCGCCGGTGCTGCCTTCGCCGGGTGGGCGCCCGCCCGTGGCGCCACTGGCGGATGCCATGCGTCCGTCATGCGGCAGGCTCCGTCAAGCTGCGCGGCCCAGCAGCCCGCGGGCGAACTGCGTGTCCACCAGGGCGCTGATGGTGCGCGGCAGGTCGGTGCCGGGCTTGACCAGCTGCTCGTCCAGCAGGATGGGGGCGGCCGCACGCAGCGCGTCCACATGCTCGGCCGAGGGTTGCGGGTGGCTCAGGTCGGTGCGCAGCTTGAGTTGCAGCAGCGCCACCTGCAGGCTGACCTTGGCTTCTTCCGACAGGATCTTGGCCGCTTCGGTGGTGTTGCCGATGATCCACTGGCGCGCCCGTTCATAGCCGGCGATCACGCGGCGCAGGGCCTCGGGGTGGCGCTGCTGGAAGTCTTCGCGCACGTTCAAAAAGCCGTAGGTGTTGAAGGCCACGTTGCGGTAGATCAGGCGCGAGCCGGCGTCCAGTTCGCTGGCGGCCATCAGCGGGTCCAGGCCGGCCCAGGCGTCCACCCGGCCCTGTTCCAGCGCCACGCGGCCGTCGGCATGCTGCAGCGCCACGTGCTCGATGTCGCTGCGCTTGAGCTGCGCCACCTTGAGTGCGCGCAGCAAGAACAGGTAGGGGTCGGTGCCCTTGGTGGCCGCCACCTTCTTGCCCTTTAAGTCGGCCAGGCTGCGGATGGGCGAATCGCGCCGCACCACCAGCGCCGTCCATTCGGGCCGCGAGAAGATGTACGGCGTGCGGATCGGGTTGCCGTTGGCCTTGGCCAGCAGCGCCGCCAGGCCGGCGCTGGAGCCGATGTCGATGCTGCCGCTGTTGAGGTATTCCAGCGCCCGGTTGCTGCCGGCGCTGAGCACCCATTTCACGGCGGTGCCGTCACGGCCGAAGTCTTCCTCCAGCCAGCCGAAGCGGCGCAGCACCAGGCTGGCGGGCGAGTAGTAGGCGTAGTCCAGCCGCAGCTCTTTGGGCGCTTCGGCCGCGCGCAGCAGGCCGGGCAGGGCCAGCAGGCCGGCGCTGGCGGCACCGGCGCGCAGCAGTTGGCGGCGCGAGGCGTCGGCTTGTCTAGACAAATTCAAGGGCATCACTTGGCTGCTCCGGCCAGCAGGGCCTGCTGATAGTCGGGTGGCACGAAGCCGGCGAACTTCTGCTGCGTGACGGCCAGGAACTCGCGCGAGCGGTAGGCCTCGGCGATGTCCTGCACCCAGGGCTTGTCCTTGTCTTCGGTGCGGATGGCCACCAGGTTCTGGTAGGTGGGGCCGGTTTTTTCCAGCGCCAGTGCCTCGGTGAGCTTGAGGCCCGAGGCCAGCGCGAAGTTGCCGTTGACGAAGCTGTAGTCGGTGTCGTCCAGGCTGCGGGGCAGTTGCGCCGCTTCGATGGGCACCAGCTTGAGCTTCTTGGGGTTCTGGGCCACGTCCTTTTCGCTGGCGCGGATCGGGTCGTAGCCTTCGCGCAGCTTCAGCCAGCCGATGTCCTGCAGCACCAGCAGCGCCCGCGCCGCATTGGTGGGGTCGTTGGGCAGGGCCACGGTGGCGCCTTCCTTCACGTCCAGCGTCTTGTGCTTCTTGCTGTAGATGGCGATCGGCGCGGTGGGCACCTTCAGCAGCTCGCTCAGCGCCAGCTTGTTCTCGGTGGCGAACTTGGTGAGGTAGACGATGTGCTGGAAGGCGTTGGCATCCAGCGCCCCCTGCGCCAGCGCGAAGTTGGGCTGGATGTAGTCGTTGAACTCCACCACCTTGACGCGGTAGCCCTTCTTCTCGAGCAGCGGCTTGATGCCCAGCTTGATCTGGTCGGCATAAGGCCCGGCGGTGGCGCCGAAGACCAGCTCCTTCTTCTCTTGCGCCTGGGCGGGCGACAGCGCGGCGGCCAGCGCCAGGCCGGCGGTGAGGGCGAACGAAGCGACGAGGTCGCGGCGGGTGTAGGTCATGCTGACATCCTTGACGTGATCAACCGTTGTTCTTGCTCAGCGCTTGTCCAGCCGGCGCGCCAGTGCGTTGCCGCTGAACTGGATGGCCTGCACCAGCACCACCAGGATGGCGACGGTGAGCACCATCACGTCGGTCTGGAAGCGGTAGTAGCCGTAGCGGATGGCCAGGTCGCCGATGCCGCCGCCGCCCACCACCCCGGCCACCGCCGAGTACGAGAGAAAGCTGATGGCCAGCACCGTGAGCGCCAGCACCAGGCCGGAGCGCGCTTCCACCAGCAGCACGCGGGCCACGATCTGCAGATCCGAAGCGCCCATCGCATGGGCGGCCTCGATCACGCCGCGCGGCACTTCGCGCAGGTTCTGCTCCACCAGCCGCGCGAAGTACGGAATGGCCGCGAACGACAGCGGCACCGCGGCCGCCACCGGCCCGATGGAGCTGCCGGCGATCACCCGCGTGATGGGCACCAGCGCCACCAGCAGGATGATGAAAGGGAAGGAGCGCACCGTGTTCACCAGCCAGCTCACCACGGTGAACAAGGGGCGATTTTCCAGCGTCTGACCCGGGCTGAGCAGGAACAGCCAGATGCCCAGCGGCCCGCCGATCAGCACCGCGGCGCTGAGGCCGATGCCCAGCATCAAAAAGGTCTGCCCGATGGCGGTCCACAGCTCGGGCAGGATGGCGGCGATGTTCTCAGGCATAAGCGGCCTCCAGGCGGTCGAGGTCGTGGCGGGTGTCGGGGCTGGCCTTCAACCGCACCAGGTCGCGGCCCAGGCGGGTGAGGGGCAGGCGGCTGGTGTCGTCCACCGCAAAGCGCTCGGCGATGCGGCCTTCTTCCACCACCGCCACGTGGCGGCACAGCGCCGTGACCACCGGCAGCTCATGGGTGACGATGACGATGGTCACGCCCAGCTGCGCATTGATGTCGCGCAGCGTGGCCAGCAGCGATTCGGTGGTCTCGGCGTCCAGCGCCGAGGTGGGTTCGTCGCACAGCAGCACATCGGGCTGCGGTGCCAACGCGCGGGCGATGGCCACGCGCTGCTTCTGCCCGCCCGACAGCTGCGCCGGGTGGCTGTGCAGCTTGTCGGCAATGCCCACCAGCTGCAGGCATTCACGCACCCGTGCATCGATCTGGGCCGCGCTGTGGCCGCCGTGGATGCGCAGCGGAAAGGCCACGTTGTCGAACACGCTGGCGTTTTGCAGCAGGTTGAACTGCTGGAAGATCATGCCGATGTTCTGCCGGGCTTCGCGCAGCTCGCGCTTGCCCAGCGCGGTCTGCTCACGGCCGGCCACGAACACGCGGCCCTGGTCAGGCCGCTCCAGCAGGTTGATCAGGCGCAGCAGCGTGGACTTGCCCGCGCCGCTCTTGCCGACGAGGCCGAACACGTCGCCCCTCGCGATGTCGAGCGAGGTGGTTTGCACCGCATCGAAGTGCCGGCCATCGGGCAGCTTGAAGCGCTTGCTGACGTTGTCCAGCCGGATCAGCGGCAGGTCTTGGGAAGGGGCGGTCATGAGGGTCGGAGGTCAGGGATTCAGGAATAGGACGTGGGCTCGGGCACATGGCCTTCGAGCCGGTGGCGGCCGATGTCGCGCAGCTTCAGGTCCACCGGGTCGTGCAGCGTGTGCACGCGGGCGTTGCGCCAGAAGCGGTCCAGCCCCAGGCGGCCGCTGGTGGCGCCGGCGCCGGCCAGCTCGAACACCTGCGAGCTGACCTCGATGCCCGCGCGGTGCGCCAGCACCTTGGCCTCCGAAATGGCGATGGCCAGGGTGCCACGGCCGGTGGCGTCCAGCGCCTCGCCCTGCTCGAAGGCCGCCTGCAACTGCAGCGCAGCCGCTTCGCAGGCCAGCTCGGCCGGGCGCAGCAGCAACCACAGCTCGCCATAACGCTGCTGCAATTGCGGCTCATCGGCCAGGCGCGCGGTGTGGCCGTTGGGCCAGGGGCGTGCACGCTCCAACGTGTAGCGGCGGCCTGCCTCGTACGCCGCCTGGCCGATGCCCAGGTACAGGTTGGCCATGATCAATTGCGACACCAGCGTGCGCAGCGTGGCGCGTGGTGTGGGCGTGCTGCCGGGCGCCTGCAGCACGTCGCGCTGGGGCAAAAACACGTCGTGGAAGTGCACCGTGCCGCTGTCGGTCTGGCGTTGGCCGAAGGCGTCCCAGTCCTGCTGCACGGTGATGCCTTCGGCCTGCGTGGCCAGGTGGCCCACCAGGCGCGCGCTGCTGCCATCGGCCAGCTGCACCTGGGCGCCCACCACCAGCCGGTCGGAGCCGACCGAGCCCGAGGCATAACTCTTGAGGCCTTGCAGCCGCCAGCCATCGGCCACGGGCTGCGCCACCAGCCGCGTGTCTTGCGGGTTGAGGGCATTGCCCCAGAACCAGCCCTCGGACTGCGAGCGCGGCAGCAGCGTGCGCTGCTGGGCGGGCGTGCCCCACAGCAGCACCGTGGCCACCTGCAGGTGGTGGAAGGCGAACACATGGGCCAGTGCACTGTCGGCCTGGGCCAGCCGGCGCACCACGCGGTACAGCGTGGGCCAGCTGGCGCCCAGGCCGCCGGCGTCCTGCGGAATCAGCAGGCCCAGCAGGCCGCTGTCGCGGATGGCCTGGCGCTCGGCCGCGGCATGGCCGCCTTCGCGGTCGCGGGCCACCGCGGTGGCCTCCAGCTGCTGCGCCAGCCGTTCGGTGCGTTCGTTGATCCAGTCACTGCCCATGGCGGCAGTGTTGCGTTTGCAGCAGCACCGGCCAACGAATGTTTCCGACGCTGCTTGTTCAAAAAATGTCGAACGACGCTCAGTCGCCGGCCGGCCGCCGGAAGGCCGCAGCCGCATGCCGCTGCGGCAACCGGTCACCCGCCCCCAGCAGCTTGTGGCGCAGGCTGCCGGCTTCGTAGGCGGTCTTGTACACGCCGCGGTTCTGCAGCTCGGGTACCACCAGGTCGATGAAGTGCTCGTAGCTTTCAGGCACCACGGTGCGGCTGAGGTTGAAGCCGTCGATGCCGGTGTCGGCGATCCACGACTGCAGCTCGTCGGCCACCTGCTGCGCATCGCCCACGATGGCCGGGTAACGGCCGCCCAGCTCGAACAGCTGCAGCAGCTTGCGCCGCGTCCAGCCATGCTCCTGCGCACTGCGGCGCGCCGATTCGATGGCCTGGCCTGGCTGGTAGTCCACCGGCGCGTCCAGGTCGTAGCGCGCGAAATCCACACCCACCGAAGCGGCGAAATGTGCCAGCCCGGCATCGCGGCTGGCGTATTGCAGGTAGTCGGCGTACAGGTCGCGCGCCTCGGCCGCGGTGCGGCCGGTGACCACCGCGGTGCCCATGAACACCTTCACGTCGTCGGGCTGGCGGCCGGCCTGCACCAGCGCTTCGCGCAGGCTTTGCACGGTGCGGCGCGCGGTGGCTTTGTCGGGCGGCGAGATGAACACGCACTCGGCATGGCGGGCCGCAAAGCGCTGGCCGCGGCCCGAGCTGCCGGCCTGGAACAGCACAGGCGTGCGCTGCGGCGAGGGTTCGGCCAGGTGGTAGCCCTGCACCTGGAACCAGCGGCCCTGGTGCTTGACTTCATGCACCTTGGCCGGGTCGGTGAACAGGCGCCGCGCCTTGTCGCGCAGCACCGCGCCGTCTTCCCAGCTGCCTTCCCACAGCTGGTAGAGCACGTCCATGAATTCGTCGGCGCGGTCGTAGCGCTCGTCGTGCGGCGCCTGGCCGGCCAGGCCCATCGCGCGGGCGGCGCTGTCCAGGTAGCCGGTGACGATGTTCCAGCCGATGCGGCCACTGGTCAGGTGGTCCAGCGTGGAAAAGCGCCGCGCCAGCAGGTAGGGCTGCTCGTAGCTCAGGTTCACCGTGACGCCGAAGCCCAGGTGCTGCGTGACCGCGGCCATGGCCGAGACCAACATCAGCGGATCGTTGACCGGCAGCTGGATGGCCTCGCGCAGCGGCAGGTCCACGTTGCCCTGGTACACGTCGTACACGCCCACGATGTCGGCCAGGAACAGGCCATCGAACAGGCCCCTCTCCAGCGTGCGGGCCAGGTCGGTCCAGTAGGGCAGGGTGTTGTAGTCGCCCGACCGGTCGCGCGGGTGCGTCCACAGCCCGTGGTTGATGTGGCCCACGCAGTTCATGTTGAACGCGTTGAGCAGGATGTGCGGTGATCGCGCCATGGCCGGGCAAAGCCATGATTGCAGCGCGGGGTGGGGCGGCGGGCTACGAAGGATTGTGAGGGTGCTTATGCGATGAATATGCACCTCAAGCCTGCGGGGGCTGAAGTCTTGCGGCCGTGGAGCCGACATGCAAGACATGGCGGCCTGACGTCGCGTCGCTGTCTCCGTGAGCGGCGGCTGCCGGGCTTGGCCCTGTCGTCAAGGTAGATCTTCACCTTGTTCTGGCGCCGTGCCGGGTCGAAGCTGAACGCTGATCCCCGCAGTCCCCCGCAGTCCGGCCGGCCCGAGTCCTTGCGCTCGGCGCCTTGTTCCACGCTCACCTGTGTGGCCGAGATGAACCAGAGACCCCCCGCTGTACCCCTGTTCAGCGGCGAACGTGCGCTGACGATCAGCAGCCCGGCGATCCCGCTGCACCTGGGCCGGCCCGCGCTGGTGCCCCTGCGGCTCAGTGGCCGAGAGGCCATCAACGGCTTGTTCGAGTACCGGCTGGTGCTGCAAACGCCCGATGAGCTGGCGGAGTTTGGCGGCCTGATGCGGGGCGCCAACTTCAGCTTGCCGGACATGGTGGGCCGCGAGATCTCGTGTGGCATCGAGCTGGAAGGCCGTGGCGCTGGTGAGCGTCAGATCAACGCATTGATCACCGAAGCCCGCCTGCTAGGCGAAGACAGCCGGCATGCGCTCTATGAGCTGACGCTGCGGCCTTGGCTGTACCTGGCCACGCTGAGCACCGACTGCAAAGTCTTTCAGAACCAGACGCCGGTGGAGGTCATCCGGAAGGTGCTGGCGGACTACGCCTTTGCCGTCGAGTGGCGGTTGATCGAGCGCTACCCGGTCCGCGACTACCTGGTTCAGTACAACGAGACGGACTACCAGTTCCTCTGCCGGCTGATGCAGGCGTGGGGCATCAACCACCACTTCGAGCACACGAACGGTGTGCACCGGCTGGTGCTCAGCGACCACAACGGCGCCTTCACGCCGCTGCAGCCGCATGAGCCAAGCAGCAGCTACCACGCCATCGCCTACTACCCGCCCGGCCACAAGATCGACGAGGAGTACATCCACGCCTTT
>NZ_CAXFDV010000576.1:0-5687 GCF_964001545.1 uncultured Aquincola sp. | reverse complement strand
TGGCGCTGGGCGTATGGGGCATCGCGAACACCGCGCTGTACCCCGTGTGCCAGATCCGGGTGATGAAGGCGGCGCCCCAGGCCCAGGCGCTGGCCGGCACCCTCAACGTGTCGGCGGCCAACGGCGGCATCGCCCTGGGTGCCCTGTGGGGCGGCGCCAGCATCGATGCCTGGGGTGTGCACACCGTGGCGGGCGTGGGGGCAGCCATCGCCGTGGTGGCGGCGCTGGCCGCGATGGGCATGGGTGGGTGGATGAGGTTGCGGGCGGGTTGAAGGCGCCACGGCGTCGAACCCGTCATCATCGCGGGCTCATCACGCCCCCGCATGACCGATGCCGCGCCTCGTCCAGTCCCTGCTGCCCCCGCTGGTGCTCGTCGCCCTCACCCTCCTCCTCACCGCCTGCGCCTCCACCGCGCACTACCCCATCAACCCGCCGCTGGCGGCCATCGCGCCGGACGAGGGCTACCGGGCGCGCGGGATGTTCCGCCAGGCGGGGGACGAGGAGTTGATGGTCATCGTCACCTTCTCGGGCGGTGGCTCGCGGGCGGCGGCCTTGGCCTACGGGGTGCTGGAAGAGCTGGCGCGCACGCCCATCCAATGGCACGGCCAGCGGCAGCGGCTGCTGGACGAGGTGGACCTGGTGGCCGGGGTGTCGGGCGGCTCCATCACCGCGGCCTACTGGGCGCTGGCCGGTGACCGCATCTTCGAAGACTTCGAGCCGCGCTTTCTGCAGCGCGACGTGCAGTCGCGGCTGATCGACCGCATCACCTCGGTGCGCGACTTCTGGCGCACCACCTCGCCGCGCTTTGGCCGCGGCGACCTGCTGGCCGAAGAGCTGGACCAGGCGCTGTTCCACGGCGCCACCTTCGGCGACCTGGTGGCCCGCCCGCGCGGGCCCATGGCCATCATCAGCGCGGCCGAGCTGTCCACCGGCGCGCGTTTCGACTTTCTGCAGGAGACCTTCGACGCGCTGTGCAGCGACCTCGGCCGCTTTCCGCTGGCGCGCGCGGTGGCGGCCTCCAGCGCCGTGCCCTTGCTGTTTTCGCCCATCACGCTGTGGAACCGCGCGGGCGAGTGCGGCACGCCCACCGACCTGCGCAGCCTGCTCACGCCCGCGCAACTGGCCACGCTGCAAGGCTCGCGGCTGGAACGCCGCATCCAGGACGATTTACGGCTGCAGGACCGGCAGGCCCTGCCCTACTTGCACCTGGTGGACGGCGGCGTGGCCGACAACCTGGCGCTGCGCGGCCTGCTGGACCTGGATGGGCTGGCGCGCCTGTCACCGCAGAAGCTGTTTGCCAAGGCCGACCTGGAGAACGTGCAGCGGCTGGTGGTGGTGGCGGTGGACGCCGGCACCGAAAGCAGCACCACCATCGCCCAGAGCCCCGATGTGCCCAGGGTGGGCCAGGTGGCCGAAGCCCTGAGCGACGTGTTGATCGCCCGCTATTCCGACGAGACCCGGGCCCTGGTGGCCGAGGTGTTCCAGCAGTGGCGCAGCCTGAAGCGGACCGATCAGGCCGAGCTGCCGATCCACATCGTGCCGGTGTCGCTGCGGCTGCTGCCCGATGCGCAGCAGCGGCGTGAGCTGCTGGCCCTGCCCACCAGCCTGTTCCTGCCGGTCGAGCAGGTGCAGCGGCTGCGCCAGGCCGCCGGCACGCTGGTGCGCCAGGCGCCGGACTACCAGCGCCTGGTGCATGACATCGGCGCCCAGCGGCCGGTTGCGGCCGGGCCCGCCGACGCCGACTGAACGCTCAGCGCTGCGCGCGCCGGCGGGCCACGGCGGCCACCGCCGCCAGGCCGCCCAGCATCAGCGCATAGGTGCCGGGTTCGGGCACCGCGCTGACCGACAGCTGGCTGATGGACAGCCGCGAGACCAGGTCGGTGGCATTGACGTCGAACAGGCCCAGCGCCAGCGTGTGGCTGCCGGCGCCCAGCAGCAGGCTGAAGCTGCCGCCCACCGGGCTGGCCGCCACTTCACCCAGCGTGGCGAAGAGCTGGCCGTCCACCGCCACGAAGCCGCGGTCGAGGTAGCCGGCGTCGTAGCTGTCGGTGCTCAGCGTCCACTGAAAGCTCACGCGCACCGGCGCGGCCAGGTCGGCCTGCACCACCAGGCCCGAGCCTTCGTAGCTGTCGCCGGGCAAGGCGCCCGGATTCAGCTGCAGCGCGGGCTCCAGCGCGTCGAACAGCAGTGCGCTGCGGCCGCTGATCGGCGTCTCGCCCGAGTCGATGGCTGCGGTGGTGATCAATGCGGCGCTGTCGCTGCCCACCAGCACGTCGCCGGCGGTGGTCCAGCCGGTGAGGCCCGGCAGGGTGCCGGCCTGGGCCAGGGGGGTGGCGCCGGCGGCCGCCAGGCCGGCCAGCAGAACGAGGGTACGGGTCATCGTGGTCATGGTCGGTCGCTTCATTGCACGCCCAGGTCGCGCCGGGCTTGGATCTGGTTCAGGCGCAGGTTCTGCAGCGTCAGCAGCGTGCGCGGCGCCACCGGGCCGGCACCGTCGGTGTCGATCTGCAGCAGCACGTCGTTGCCGGCGGCCACCAGCTTGACGATGCCCTTGCTGAAGGCGGTGGCCGGGTCGGCGCCGATGCTGGCCAGCAGGGCCGTCAGGTCGATGCGGTCTTCGCCGGGCGTGAAGTCGGTGATCTGGTCACCGGCATCGCGCATCGACTGGTAGACGAACACGTCCTTGCCGGCGCCGCCGGTCAGCACGTCGGGGTTGGCACCACCGACGAGGATGTCGTCGCCCGCCGTGCCCACCAGCGTGTCACGCGCGGTGCCGCCCACGATGGACTTCATCAACTGCAGGCCCACCACCACCGGGTCGTGGTCCGACGAGCGGTAGGGGTTGGGCTGGTACGGGTCGGCCGGGCACGGGTTGCCGCTGCACAGCGCCGGCGCCTTGAACTCCTGGTTGTAGTCGGCCAGCAGGGTTTCGTCGGCATTGATGTGCCAGTGGCTCACGCCCGTCACCCGCGCCGACAGGCTGCCGGTGGACAGCGCATGGTCCAGGCGGCCGGCGGCGCCGTCGAACACATAGCTGTAGCCGAAGCTCTCGAAGCGGCCGCTCTCGTCCACGAAGCCGCTGCCGGTGAGCTGGGCGATCGGGTCTTCCTTCGCATAGGCGTTGAAGTCGCCGATCAGCAGCGCATCGGTGCTGCCGACCGCGGCCTGGCGCTGGGCCACGAAGGTGCGCAGGCGCTGGGCCTGCTGCAGGCGCTGGGCGTTCCAGCAGCCCTGGCCATCGCCAGCGTCGGTGTTGCCGGCGGCGTCCGCATCACCGGCGGCGGGGCAGCTGCTCTTGCTCTTGAGGTGGTTGACGAACAGCGTGAAGCGTTCGCCATTGGCCAGCGCAAAGGTCTGCGCCAGCGTGGGCCGGTTGTTCACCGGGTCGGTGTCGCTCACCGGCTGGCCCACGGCCGACAGGCGCGCGGGCTTGTAGACGATGGCCACGCGGATGGCGTCGGTGCCGGTGCTTTGCGCAGGCAGCGCGGCAGCGGCATAGCGGTTGGCGCCCACCTTGGCATTGAGTGCATCCACCAGGTTCTGCACCGCCACGTTGCCGTTGTTCTGGATCTCCATCAGGCCGAAGGCGTCGGCATCGATGGCGGCCATGGCCGCGACGATCTTGGCCTGCTGGCGGTTGAACTCGGCGGCATTGCTGGCGCCACGGCAGTTGGAAGCCGACACGCTGGCACCCAGGCTGCAGCCCTGCCCGGTCTGGCCGCTGGCGGTGGCGCCGTTGGTGAAGGTGGTGAAGTAGTTCAGCACGTTGAAGCTGGCCACCTTCACGTTGCCGCCCACCGCATCGGGCTCGGCCGTGCGCGGGTTGGCGATGCTGAAGCTGGGCATCACCGTCGGGTGGATCTTGTAGTCGCCAGGGTCGGCATTGCTGCTGGTGGCCAGGCCGTAGTCGATCACGCCGGTGATGTTGCCGACGCGGTCGCCGGCGCGCGGCAGCGCATCGGTGCCCAGGTAAGGCGTGGGGTTGGGGTTCTGCAGCGTGCTGCCGTCGTCCAGGAGGATGCGGCGGCGGTTGTTCTCGTCGGCCAGCGCCTGGGCCTGCGGGCCGGGGCGGAAGCGGTTGGTGGGCGTTTCCAGCCGGCCGCCAACAGCCAGGGTGAGCTGGCCGTAGCGGCCCTGGAAGTAGTTCTGCGCGATGGTGAAGGGGCCGGGCAGCGTGACCAGCATGCCTTCATAGCGCTCGAGGTCACCTTCCACCGCTTCGGGCAGCTGCACCACCACCGGCGTGATGCTCTGGTTGCTGCCCAGCAGGCTCACGGCGCTGACGTCGGTCAGCTGCGTCACCGGGTTGGCCAGGGTCACCGCATTGCTGGCGGCGCCGGTGTTGAATTCGGCCACCGTGCCTTCCACCTGCACCAGGTTGTTCACCGCCACCGCGGCAGGGATGCTGGCGCCGGTGAACACGAAGATGCCGTCGGAGGTGGTGGGGTCGTTGTCGCCCACCGGGTCCTGGATGAAAAAGCCGTTGCTGTTGATGCGTGTGACCACGCCGCTGGTCACCACCTTCTTGCCCACCAGCGGGCTGGTGCGGCCGCTGCCCTGGATGGCAAAGATGCGCGCAGCCTGGGCCTGGCTGCCACCACCGCCGTTGCCGGGGTCGTTGGCGCACACCAGCGCGGCAGTGCTGCCGTTGCGCGGGGCCGCGGCCTGCACCGCGAAGTCGGCGCTGTTGTCGCCGGTGTTGTCGCAGCCGCCGTTCTTGCGGATGGCCGCGTTGGTGGCCGACAGCGTACCGGTGGGCGAGCCCTTGGTGGGCGTGGCGCTGCCGTAGCTCACGATGTCGATCACCGCGCTGCCGCCGGGGGCGGTGCCGCTCAGCGCATTGGCGTTGTTGACCAGGGCCACCTTGCCGCTGGCGGCCGACATCGGGATGGTGGTGCTGGGGGTGTAGTCGGCGACGACGTCGACGCTGCCACCGCCTTGCGAGGCCTGCTTGATCAGCAGGTAGCGGCCCGGGGCCAGCGTGGTGCCGGCGGGCAGGGCCGTCACCTGCCAGTTGCTGCCGGTGGCCGAGGCGTACTGCACCGACCAACCGCTGATGGTCTCGGGCTGGCTGCCGTTGTTGTGCAGCTCGATGAAGTCGCTCTTGAGCACCGAGCCGGAGTTGCCTCCGCCGCCATAGACCTGGCTGATGACGACGGCCGCAGAAGCCGGGAAAGCCAGCGCGACGCTGGCGCAGATCAAGGCCAGGCGAAGGCCGCCGCGCCAGGGAGTGAGGTGTTGCATGGGTAAGGGGCCAAGCCCGGCTGCTGAAAACCGCGCGACCTTACGGGCGCGCGATGACAGTGCGGTGAAGCCCCTGATCCGCGGCCTACGCTCAGAAGGTTTCCCAGTCGTCCGACGAAGCGGCAGCCGGGGCCGGCGGGGGGGCCGCCGCTGCGGGCTGTGCGGTGGCCTTCACCACCGGCTTGGCGGCAGGCTTGGCGGCTGCCTTGCTGGCCGGTTTGGTGGCCGGTTTGACCAGCGGCCTGGCGGAAGCCTTCGGCTTGCCGGCGGCCTGCTGGATCGCGGCACGGGCCGCGGTGGCATGGGCGGTGGGTGCCGCCGGCCCCGGTGCCGGTGCCGGCGCCGGGGCCGGGGCCGGCATGGCCACCGGCGCGGCGGCCGCCGGCGCACGATCGCCCTGCGCCTGCAGCTTGAACACCGCCACCGCCTGCACCAGTTGCTCG
>NZ_CAXFDV010000575.1:0-4503 GCF_964001545.1 uncultured Aquincola sp. | reverse complement strand
GTGCCCGAGATCCATGCGCTCAAGACACATGTCTATACAAGCACCGCGCGTGAAGGCGGCATTGCCTTGCGCACCGGCGTGCAGCGGCTGCTGGACGAAGCCCGCGACGCCGGCCTGCGCCTGGCCATCGCCAGCACCACCACCGCCGCCAACATCGACGCGCTGCTGCAGGCCGCCTGGGGCGCCCGCGGGCTGGAGCTGTTCGACGTGATCGCCTGCGGCGACCAGGTGCGCCACAAGAAGCCGGCGCCCGACATCTACCAGCTGGCGATGGACACGCTGGGCCTGCCGCCCGAGCGCTGCATCGCTTTCGAAGACTCGGCCAACGGCCTGGCCGCGGCCCGCGCCGCCGGGCTGTGGACCGTGGTCACGCCCACCTACTGGACCGAAGGCAGCGACTTCAGCGGCGCCGGCCTGCTGCTGCCCCACCTGGGCGACCCGCAGCAACCCATCGCCGGCGAGCCCGGCGGCCAGCTGCAGCGCGCGGCCTGGCTGGGCGTGGACGAGCTGCAGGCGCTGGCCTGCGCGCGTGAGGCCGACGGCGTGCAGGCGCTGTACCACTGACACCCCCACTCACCACGCGGAACCCGCCCATGACTTCCAGCTTGCGCATCGCCCCCAGCCTGCTGTCCGCCAACTTCGCCCGCCTGGGCGAAGAGGTGGAGGCCGTGATCGACGCGGGTGCCGACCTGATCCACTTCGACGTGATGGACAACCACTACGTGCCCAACCTGACGGTGGGCCCGCTGGTGTGCGAAGCCATCCGCCCGCACAGCCGCGTGCCGATCGACGTGCACCTGATGGTGCGGCCGGTGGATGCGCTGGTGCCCATGTTCGCGCAGGCGGGCGCCGGCCTCATCAGCTTCCACCCTGAGGCCAGCGAGCACGTGCACCGCACGATCCAGCTGATCCGCTCGCACGGCTGCAAGCCGGGGCTGGTGCTCAACCCGGCCACGCCGCTGTCGGTGCTCGACCATGTGCTGGACGACCTCGACCTGGTGCTGGTGATGTCGGTCAACCCCGGCTTCGGCGGCCAGGCTTTCATCGAGAGTGCGCTGCCCAAGATCGAGGCCATCCGCCGCCGCATCGACGCCACCGGCCGCGACATCTGGCTGGAGGTGGACGGCGGCGTGAAGCCCGGCAATGCGGCCCACATCGCCGCGGCGGGGGCCGACACGCTGGTGGCCGGCTCTGCCGTGTTCGGTGCCGGGGCGGGCCAGTACCGCCAGGCCATCGACGCGGTGCGGCAGGCCGCGCTGCAGGGCCGCGCCAGCCGCGGCAGCGCCATGGCCACCCGCCAGGCCGACGAGGTGGCGGCATGAACGGCGCCCTCACGGCCGCGGCAGTGCCGCTTCGCGCCACCGCCGCACCGCGTCTGCTACAACCGGTCGAGGCCATCGCCTTCGACCTCGACGGCACGCTGGTGGACAGTGCGCCCGACATCCGCCATGCGCTCAATTCGGCGCTGCACAAGGCGGGGCTGCGCAGCTTCGACCTGCCCACCGTGCGTGGCTGGATCGGCGACGGCCCCGACGCCACCATCGCCCGCGCGCTGGTGGCCCAGGCCATCGACCCCACCAATGCGGCGGGTCGCCAGCTCTGCGACCACCTGCGCCGCAGCTTCGACATGACCGCGCTGGCCGCGCCGATGAGCCTGGGCCACGTGTTCGACGGCGTGCCCGAGATGCTGGCCGCGTTGGCGCGCCAGGTGCCTTGCGTGGTGGTCACCAACAAGCCCACGCCGCTGGCGCGCGCCTTGCTGAACGCCGCCCACCTGCTGCCGCACCTGATGGCCGTGTTCGGGGCCGACGAGCCGGCCCAGCGCAAGCCCAGCCCGGTGCTGCTGCAGGCGGCGGCCGATCACCTCGGCGTGGCGACGGCCGCGCTGCTGATGGTGGGTGACGGCCGCGCCGACCTGCAGGCCGCCGCCAGCGCCGGTTGCCCGGCGGTGCTGGCCGATTGGGGTTATGGCGCCACCGGCTGGGAAGGACCGCCGCCCTGGCGCATGGATTCACCGGCCGAGCTGCCCGTGCAGCTGGCCGCTTGTCTCAAGAGCACACGGGGCCCCGCAGGCCCTGTGAACACTCTGCTTCATTTCTAGAACAGGAGAGACACCATGCCCACAGGCGGAAGGCCCACGTTGACACAGTTCCTGATCGAGGAGCGACGACGCCACCCCAATGCCACCGGCGAGCTCAATGCGCTGATCACCGACCTGTCGCTGGCCTGCAAGGCCATCGCCAAGCGGGTGGCCTTTGGTGCGCTGGCGCCCCATGCCACGGTGCCCACCGCACCCGCGGTGAACGTGCAGGGTGAGGAGCAGAAGCCGCTGGACGTGCTGTCCAACCAGATGTTCCTGCGCGCCAACGAGTGGGGCGGCCACGTGGCCGGGATGGTGTCCGAGGAGATGGAAGAGGCCTACACCCTGCCGCCGCAGTACCCGCGCGGCAAGTACCTGCTGCTGTTCGATCCGCTGGACGGCTCGTCGAACATCGACGTCAACGTGTCGGTGGGCAGCATCTTCTCCATCCTGCGGGCGCCCCACCCGGGGCAGGACGCCAGGCCCGAAGACTTTCTGCAGCCGGGCACGCAACAGATCGGCGCCGGCTACGCCATCTACGGCCCTTCCACCATGCTGGTGCTGACACTGGGCAACGGTACCCATGCCTTCACGCTGGAGCCGCAGCTGGGCGAATGGGTGCTCAGCCACCCGCACCTGAAGATTCCCGAGCAAACGCGCGAATTCGCGATCAACGCCTCCAACAGCCGCTTCTGGGAGCCGGCCGTCAAGCGTTATGTCGACGAATGCCTGGCCGGCCAGACCGGCCCTCGCGGCGCCGACTTCAACATGCGCTGGATCGCTTCGCTGGTGGCCGAGACGCACCGCATCCTGATGCGCGGCGGTATGTTCATGTACCCGCGCGACACGAAAGACCCGGGCAAGCCCGGCCGGCTGCGCCTGCTGTACGAGGCCAACCCGATCAGCTTCCTGGTGGAGCAGGCGGGCGGCTGGGCCAGCACCGGCCGCCGGCGGCTGATGACGGTGCAGCCCGATGCGCTGCACCAGCGCATCGGCTTCGTGTTCGGCTCAGCGCAAGAGGTGGAGCGGCTGGAGGGCTACCACCGCGACGAGCCGATGGACAGCTACTCGTCGCCGCTGTTCGGCAAACGGGGGCTGTTTGCCGCCAGCGCCTTGTGACCTGCAGCTGACAACGACGAAGAAGACGGAGGGAGACCAGCATGTCCAACAAGCACCCCATCATCGCCATCACCGGCTCGTCGGGCGCGGGCACCACCTCGGTGACGCGCACCTTCGAAAACATCTTCCGGCGCGAGAAGGTCAATGCCGCCATCATCGAAGGCGACAGCTTCCACCGCTACGACCGGCAGGCCATGAAGGTGGCCGCGGCCGAAGCCGAGAAGGCTGGCAACCGCACCTTCAGCCACTTCGGTGAAGACGCCAACCTGTTCGCCGAGCTGGAGCAGCTGTTCCGCGACTATGCCGAGTCGGGCACCGGCGCCAGCCGCAAGTACCTGCACGACGCGGAAGAGGCCGCGCCCTTCCAGCAGCCGCCCGGCACCTTCACGCCCTGGCAGAACCTGCCGCCCAGCGACCTGCTGTTTTATGAGGGCCTGCACGGCGGCGTGCAGACCAGCAGCGTGGACGTCGCCCGCTTCGTCGACCTGCTGATCGGCGTGGTGCCGGTGATCAACCTGGAATGGATCCAGAAGATCCACCGCGACAAGGCCACCCGCGGCTACAGCACCGAGGCGGTGACCGACGTGATCCTGCGCCGCATGCACGAGTACGTGCACTACATCTGCCCGCAGTTCACCCGCACCCACATCAACTTCCAGCGGGTGCCGGTGGTGGACACGTCCGACCCCTTCATCGCCCGCACCATTCCCACGGCGGACGAAAGCCTGGTGGTCATCCGCTTCGCCAACCCGGCGGGCATCGACTTCCCGTACCTGCTGAGCATGCTGCACGACTCGTGGATGTCGCGCGCCAACACGCTGGTGGTGCCGGGCGGCAAGATGGATCTGGCGATGCAGCTGATCTTCACGCCGATGATCCTTCGGCTCGTGGAGCGAAAAAAGAGGCTCTCCCCCCCGTAGCGGCTTCGCCGCACCCCCCCAGGGGGGCGCCACCAGCGGCCTGGCGGAGCCAGTTCCGCGGTGGCCGCTGGATCAAGACATTCTTTCCTTTCGAGAGGGTTGTATGGACAACTTGACGTTGCGGCGTGCCTGCGCGGATGCCTTGCGCATGCTGGCGGTGGAAGCGGTGCAGGCCGCCAATTCGGGGCATCCCGGCATGCCGATGGGCATGGCCGACATCGCGGAGGCGCTGTGGCGCCACCGGTTGAAGCACGACCCGGCGCATCCGCAGTGGATCGACCGCGACCGCTTCGTGCTCAGCAACGGCCATGGCTCGATGCTGCTGTACGGGCTGCTGCACCTGAGCGGTTATGCGCTGCCGATGGAAGAGCTCAAGCGCTTTCG
>NZ_CAXFDV010000574.1:0-2391 GCF_964001545.1 uncultured Aquincola sp. | reverse complement strand
GCACCCGCGGCACCAGCGCCAGTTCATCGAAGGCCTGGCGGTTGTCGGCCAGCGCGCGGTTGTCTTCCGCCGCGCCCGACACATAGCCGAAGATCGGCCGCGGCAGCACACGCCGGGCCGCGGCCTCGAAGTCGTCCAGCGACAGCAGTTGCCGGGTGCGGCCCCCGCGGCGGCTGCCCTGGAAGGCAGCCCAGGCGTCGGGCGCGGGCGGCGCCGCAGCGGCAGCAGCAGCAGGGTTCAGGGCTTGGGTCACGGCGGTGGGCGGTCGGTGGTGGATGGGCCGCAGTGTGCGCAGCGTCAAGCACCCTGAAAAGCGAATTGATTCGACAATCCACGTTCGCTTTTTCGACACCCCACAATGACCCTCAAGCAGCTCGAAGCTTTTTACTGGGCCGCCACCTGCAGCAGCTTTGCGATGGCGGCCGAACGGGTGCACCTGTCGGTGTCGTCCTTGTCCAAGCGCATCGCCGAACTCGAGGCCTCCCTGGGCCAGCCGCTGTTCGACCGCAGCG
Source organism: uncultured Aquincola sp. (assembly GCF_964001545.1). Taxonomy (NCBI): domain Bacteria; kingdom Pseudomonadati; phylum Pseudomonadota; class Betaproteobacteria; order Burkholderiales; family Sphaerotilaceae; genus Aquincola; species uncultured Aquincola sp. The sequence goes on along the minus strand of NZ_CAXFDV010000574.1, from coordinate 1,879 downwards.
GCCGGCAAGCCGCGCTCACCGAGGCCGGCCAGCGGCTGCTGCCCCAGGCCGGCGCGCTGCTGCAGCAGGCCGATGCGCTGCGCCAGGACATCGGCGGTGGCAGCGGCCTGCGCGGCCCGTGCCGCATCGGCGTGGGGGAACTCACCGCGCTCACCTGGCTGCCGCATTGGGTGGCGGCCATCGGCCAACTTCATCCCGCGCTGGTGGTGAGCGTGCAGGTGGACATCGGCGAGGTGCTGGCCGAGCGGCTGGACCGCGGCGAGCTGGACGTGGCGGTGATCGCCGGCCGCTCACGCCGGGGCGCCCTGCGCTGCACGCCGCTGGCACAGGCCACCTTCCGCTGGTGCGCCGCGCCCGCGCTGGCGGCCCGGCTGCGCCGGCTGGACGCGGCCGCGCTGCGCACCCAGCCGCTGGTGAGCCTGCCGGCTGGCTCCGGCATCACGCCCATCGTCGATGAATGGCTGGAGCAGGCCGGCGCGCAGGCCGAGCGGCGGCTGGTGTGCAACCACTGGGGCGGCATCGTCGGCCTGCTGGCGCAGGGGCTGGGCGTGGGTCTGCTGCCCACCGGCTGGGCCATGGCGCTGCAGCAGCGCGGCATGCTGCGTGAGCTGCGCAGCCCGGTACCGCTGGGTGCGCTGGACTATGCGCTGCACAGCCGCCGCGACGACCTGCGGCCGCTGGTGCCGCAGCTGCGCGCGCTGGCCAAGGCCACGGCCGACTATGCGGTGGTGGGCAGCGCTTTCTAGCGCTGCGGCATCGGGGCCGCCTTGCGCAGCGCCTGCGGGCTCAGCCCGAAGCAGCGCTTGAACGCGGTGCTGAAGTTGGCCACATGGCTGTAGCCCACCTCGAACGCCACCTCGGTGACGCTGTGGCGGCCGGCTTCCAGCAGCTCGCGGGCGCGCTGCAGCCGCGCGCGGCCGATGTAGGCCGATGCCGGTTCGCCGAAGGCGGCGCGAAAGCCGCGGGCCAGCCGGCTTTCGCTCATGCCGTGGCGGCGGGCCAGGCCGGGCAGGTCCAGCGGCTCGGCCAGGTGGGTGTCGATGTAGCGCCGCACTTCGGTCATGCGGTCGGGGGCGGCGGCGGTGCGGGCATCGGCGGCTGCATCGGTGGCCGGTGCCTGCACCAGGAAGCTGTGCAGCAGCTCCACCGCCTTGGCTTCGGCCAGCAGCGCGCGGTAGGGGTCGGCCGGTGCGCTGTCCAGCAGCGCGTCGGCCAGCGTGCGCTGGGCCGGGCTCATCGGCGCCTGCTTCAGCTCGAAGCGGCTGCCTTCGCCGTGCAGGTAGGTGGCCAGCGCGGCGGGCGTGGCGGCATCGGCCTGCAGGCCCAGCACCTCGGCCAGGAAGCTGCGCGCGCAGCACACGGTGATCGAGCGTTCATGCTCGCCAGCGGCGAAGAACTCTTCCTTGTACGAGTCGCGCGGCTGTACCAGCGTGGTCACCGATCCTGGCTCGATGCGCTGCGAGCCGGCGGCTGCCGCCTGGGCCACGCGGCTGCGGCCCGACAGGCGGAAGTGCAGCTTGAAGAAGTCGCCGCTGGGGTAGGCGTCGCAGCGGTCGCCGCCGTGCATCAGCTGGCCCATGGCCACGTAGAAGCCGGGGCGAAAGCACAGGAACTCGCGCAGGCCACGCGTCTGGCCCAGCGGCGCCAGCGTCACGCCCTGCACCCGGCCCCAGCTGCGGGCACCGACCACGCGGTGGTCGCTGGGCAGGCAGAAGGGCAGGTCCATGGCGCTGAAACTTCCTGTGGCTGAAGGACCCCCCGAGGATAAGCCAGTCGTGAGCTAGTGTCCTGTCCCGTTAGTTTCTGGCATTAATCATGCAGGCCAGCGAGGTATCTTAGGAACGGAGATACCGCGATGAGAACGGGCAGGCCGAAGGTT
>NZ_CAXFDV010000573.1:0-9736 GCF_964001545.1 uncultured Aquincola sp. | reverse complement strand
GCGCGGCGGCCGATGAAGGGTGATGCGCATCGCTGCTTCATCTTCCCAGCCGGCCGGCACCGCCGACGACTCGGCCAGCCAGCTGGCCGCGCTGTCCAAGCAACTGGCGGCGCTCAACCGCGAGATGCGGGAGCTGAATGCGTCGGACCTGGACCCCAAGGCCAAGATCGCCAAGGCCAAGGCCTTGCAGGCGCAGATCCTGACGGTGCAATCCCAGATCGAAGCCATCCAGCGGGCCAAGGCCCTGGCGCAGCAGCAGGCGCAGCGCGAAAAGCAGCTGGCCGCCGCTCAGCAGGCGGCCGGCGGCGCTTCAGCATCAGGCCCGCGCACCACGCGCGGCCTGGTCGACCTGATGGCGTGACTGTCCGCGCCCGGTGACCCGCTGAGGGTCGCCCGCCTCAAGCCTTCGGCTTGTACGCAATCACGTCGATCTCCACCTTCGCATCCACCATCAGCCGGGCCTCGGTGGTGGAACGGGCGGGCTTGCCGTTCGGGAAGTAGCTCATGTAGATGCGGTTGAAGGCGCCGAAGTCGCGCGCATCCTGCAGCCAGCAGGTGCACTTGCACACGTCGTCGAAGCTGGCGCCGGCCAGCGCGAGCACGGCCTTCAGGTTCTCCATCACCTGGCGCGTCTGCACCTCGATGCCGCCCGCGACGATCTCGCCTTCGGCATTGCCAGGCACCTGGCCCGACACGTAGATGAAGTCGCCGGCACGCACGGCCGGCGAGAAAGGCCGCGCCTGGCGGTCGGAAGCAACGGGCGGCAGGCCCAGGTATTCGAGCGGCATGAGCCCTCCGGTTGAGTTGGTTCTGAAAGTGTATTTCAGCTGACCGCGGCGGAACCCGGGATTTCCCGGGTACAAAAGCTGCGTACATGCCCGATAGTTCGCTCGGACTGAAAAATACTTTCACCATCATGGTGCCGCCACGCACCACCCCGGTTTGGAGAGCCCGCATGCTGTTTGACGCCATCCGCCCCGCCACTTCGCCCGTCCACCGCCGCCGCCTGGTGCAGGGCACCGCCGCCCTGGCCATCGGCCTGGCCGTCAGCGTGCTGGCCGGGCCTGCGCTTGCGCAGGCACCGCGCCACCACGCCACGCTGGCCATGGTGGCCGAGCCGCAGACGCTGGACCCGATGGCGTCCACCGCCGACCTGGTGGGCACCATCATGCAGCACGTGTATGAGCCGCTCTACACCTTCGACGCCAAGTGGAACGTGGTGCCCATGCTGGCCGAAGCCGCGCCCAGGATCAGCGCCGACGGCAAGCGCTACGCCATCACGTTGCGCAAGGGCGTGATGCTGCACAGCGGCCGGGAACTGAACGCCGACGACGTGGTGGCCAGCCTGCAGCGCTGGATGGAACAGGCCCCGCGCGGCAAGGCCCTGGCCAAGGAAGTGGAGAGCATCCAGGCCAAGGGCGCGCTGGGCGTGGAGATCGTGCTCAAGCAGCCGTATGCGCCGCTGCTGGCCCAGCTGGCCCTGCCCAGCGGCATGGCGGCCATCATGGCCAAGGAAAGCATCGCCACGCCGCTGAAGGACTTCGTGGGCACCGGCCCCTACCGCTTCAAGGAACGCCGGCCCGACCAGTTCGTGCTGCTCACCCGCTTCGAGCAGTACAGCGCCCGCAAGGAGCCGGCCAACGGCTACGGCGGCAAGCGTGAGGCGCTGATCGACGAGCTGCGCTTCACCCCCGTGCCCAATGCCAACACCCGCGTGGAAGGCGCGCTGGCCGGCCAGTACGACTTTGCCGACCTGCTGCCCACCGAGGCGCTGACCCGGCTGGAAAAAAGCGGCGGCAAGACGGTGCCCATCCTCACGCCGTCGTTCGGCTTCCCGTACCTGGTGCTCAACACCAAGGAAGGCGTGGCGGCCAACCAGGCGGTGCGCCAGGCCCTGCAGACGGCCATCGGGGAAGGTGAGATGCTGGCCGCCGGCTTCGGCGACACCCGCTTCTTCACGGCCGAGGGCAACCACTTCCCCAAGGGCTCGCCGTTCTACGCCACCGCGGGCACCGACCAGTACAACCAGCGCAATGCCAAGAAGGCCAAGGAGATGGCCGAGAAGGCCGGCTACAAGGGCGAGCCGGTGCGCGTGCTCAGCAGCCGGCAGTACGACTTCCACTACAACATGGCGCTGCTGATGGCCGAGCAGCTCAAGCGCGCCGGCTTCAAGGTGGACCTGAACGTGGTGGACTGGGCCACCCTGGTGCAGCGCCGCAACGACCCCAAGCTGTGGGACCTGTACGTCACCCACAGCGGCCAGTTCCCCGAGCCGATGCTGTCGCCGCCGCAACTGGGCGAAGGCGCGCCCGGCTGGTGGAGCAGCCCGGCCAAGCAGGCCGCGCTGGCCGCCTTCAACACCGAGACCGACCCCGCCAGGCGCGGCGCGCTGTGGGGCAAGGTGCAGCAGGTGGTGTATGACGAAGTGCCGTACATCCACGTGGGCAAGTTCAATGGCCTGTCGGCCCGCAGCCCGGCGCTGCAGAACTACCAGCCCGCCACCTGGCCGTTCTTCTGGAACACCTCCATCAAGTAAGCCACGGCGGTTTCAGGCGATGCATCGCTTCCTCCTTCGCAAGGCCCTGGGCATGCTGTCGGTGCTGGCCATCGTGGCGGTGCTGGTGTTCGTGCTCACGCGGGCGGCCTCTGGCGACCCGATCTCGGTGCTGCTGGGCGACCAGGCCACCGCGGCCGACATCGCCCGCGTGCAGCAGCTCTACGGGCTGGACCGGCCGCTGCCGGTGCAGTTCGTGGTGTGGCTGCGCGAGGTGCTGCAGGGCAACCTGGGCGAGTCCATCTTCCTGCAGCGGCCGGTCACCCAGGCGCTGTGGGAACGGGCCGAGCCCACCGCGCTGCTGTCCTTGATGGCGGTGGCCATCGCCACCTTGATCGGCGTGCCCTGCGGCATCGTCTCGGCGGTGTACCGCGGCCGCGCGGTGGACCAGGCCTTCACCGGCGTGGCCATGCTGGGCGCCAGCGTGCCCAGCTTCTGGCTGGGGCTGGTGCTGATCCAGCTGTTCTCGGTGTCGCTGGGCTGGTTCCCGGTGTCGGGCTATGGCGCGCCCGATGCGGCGCTGCCGGAACGCCTGCATGCGCTGGTGCTGCCGGCCACGGTGCTGGGGCTGCTGAACTCGGCGCTGATCATCCGCTTCACCCGCGCGTCGATGCTGGACGTGCTGGGCGAAGACTACGTGCGCACCGCGCGCTCCAAGGGCTTGGCCGAAGGCACGGTGGTGCTCAAGCATGCGCTGCGCAATGCACTGGTGCCCATCGTCACCGTCATCGGCCTGACCACGGCGCTGATGATCGGCGGCGCGGTGGTCACCGAGACGGTGTTCGGCCTGCCCGGCGTGGGCAACCTGGTGGTCAATGCGGTGCTGCGCCGCGACTACCCGGTGATCCAGGGTGCGCTGCTGGTCATCGCCGCCATCTATGTGCTGATCAATTTCGCGATCGACCTGCTGTATGCGGTGGTCGACCCGCGCGTCAAAGTGAACTGAATGGCCATGCCTCGCTTCCTCAAGCAGCTGATGCACCGCCGCATCGTGATGCTGTCGGCCGTGGTGCTGCTGCTGATCGCGGTGATGGCCGCCGGTGCGCCGCTGTGGGTGTCGGCCGACCCCAATGACACCGCCATCCTCGACCGGCTGAAGGCGCCCAGCGCCGAGCACTGGCTGGGCACCGACGAACTGGGCCGCGACCTGTATGCCCGCATCGTGCATGGCGCGCGCTACTCGCTGGCCATTGCCGCGCTCACCGCGCTGGGCTCGGTGCTGGCTGGCACCGTGCTGGGTCTGGTGGCCGGCTTCTTCCGCAGGCTGGATGCGCCGCTGATGCGAGTGGTCGACGCGATGATGGCCTTCCCCGACATCCTGCTGGCCATCGCGCTGGTGGCCATCCTGGGGCCGACGCTGGCCAACGTGGTGCTGGCCCTGGTGCTGGTGTACACGCCGCGGGTGGCGCGCGTGGTGCGTGCTTCCACGCTGGTGGTGCGCGAGCTGCTGTTCGTGGAAGCGGTGCGGGCGCTGGGCGTGCGCACCTCGCGCATCCTGTGGCGGCACATCCTGCCCAACCTGATGTCGCCGATCCTGGTGCAGGTGTCGTTCATCTTCGCCTACGCCATCCTGGCCGAGGCGGGCCTGAGCTTCCTGGGCGTGGGCGTGCCGCCCGACATCCCCACCTGGGGCACCATGGTGGCGGGCAGCCAGCAATACGCCCACCAGGCCTTCTGGGTGGTGCTGTTCCCGGGCCTGGCCATCATCCTCACCGCGTTGTCGCTGCAGTTGCTGGGCGACGGCATCCGCGACCTGCTGGACCCCAAGCTGAAGAAGGCGGCCTGATGACTGCGCCCTCCAACACTCCCCGGCTGAGCGTGCGCCAGCTGAGCACGGCCTTTCCCACCGAAGCGGGCCTGCTGCGCTCGGTGGCCGACGTCAGCTTCGACATCCAGCCCGGCCGCACCACCGCCCTGGTGGGCGAATCGGGTTCGGGCAAGTCGGTCACCAGCCTGACGCTGATGCGGCTGCTGCCGCGCGACAGCCAGGCCCAGGTGCAGGGCCAGGCCACCTTCCTCAGCCGCGAAGGCCAGGCGCTGGACCTGCTGCAGCTGGACGAGCGCCGCATGCGCCAGCTGCGCGGCAACCAGCTGGCGATGATCTTCCAGGAGCCGATGACCAGCCTGAACCCGGTGTTCACCATCGGCGAGCAGATCGCCGAAAGCGTGCGGCTGCACAAGGGCCTGGACCGCCGCGCCGCGCTGGCCCATGCGCTGCGCATGCTCGACCTGGTGGAGATTCCCGCCGCGGCGCAGCGCCTGCACGAGTACCCGCACCAGCTGTCGGGCGGCATGCGCCAGCGGGTGATGATCGCGCTGGCCATGGCCTGCGACCCCACGCTGCTGATCGCCGACGAACCCACCACCGCGCTGGACGTCACCATCCAGGCGCAGATCCTGGTGCTGATGCGGCGGCTGCAGGCCGAGACGGGCATGAGCATCCTCTTCATCACCCACAACCTGGGCGTGGTGGCGCACCATGCCGACGACGTGGTGGTGATGTATGCCGGCCGCGTGGTGGAACGTGCCGCGGTGCGGCCGCTGTTCGCGCAGCCGCGCCACCCGTACACGCAAGGCCTGCTGGCCTGCCTGCCGGGCAAGGCGGTGCGCGGCGCTGGCCAGCCGCGGCCGCGTCGGCTCTTTGCCATCCGCGGGCAGGTGTCCAGCCCGCTGGCACCGCCGCCGGGCTGCGCCTTCGAGCCGCGCTGCGACCAGGCGCTGCCGGCCTGCCGGGCCGCGATGCCGCCGCTGATGGACCTGGTCGGTGAGGGCGGGGCACTGCGCCAGGCCCGCTGCATCCGCGTGGACGGTGCCCTGCAGGAGGCGGCATGAACGCATCGTCGCCCCTGATCGAGGTGCGCGGCCTGAAGAAGTACTTCGGCAGCAGCGACCGCCCGGTGCGCGCGGTGGACGACGTGTCGTTTGCCATCCAGCCCGGCGAGACGCTGGGCCTGGTGGGCGAATCGGGCTCGGGCAAGAGCACCATCGGCCGCACCGTGCTGCGCCTGCTGGACAGCACCGCCGGCGAGGTGCGCTACCGCGGCCAGAACCTGGCCGAGCTGTCGGCCGAGCGAATGCGCCGGCTGCGCGCCAAGCTGCAGATCATCTTCCAGGACCCCTATGCCAGCCTCAACCCCAAGATGCGCATCGGCGCCATCCTGGCCGAGGCGCTGAGCACCCATGGCCTGGCCCGCAGCCGGGCCGAGCGTGAAGCCCGCATCGCCGAGCTGCTGACCACCGTGGGCCTGCGGCCCGAGCATGCCGACCGCTTTCCGCACGAGTTCTCGGGTGGCCAGCGCCAGCGCATCGGCGTGGCCCGCGCGCTGGCGGTGGAGCCCGAGTTCATCGTGGCCGACGAGCCGCTGTCGGCGCTGGACGTGTCCATCCAGTCGCAGGTCATCAACCTGCTGGCCGACCTGCGCGAGCGCTTCAAGCTCACGATGCTGTTCATCTCGCACGACCTCGACGTGGTCGAATACCTGTGCGACCGCGTGGTGGTGCTGTACCTGGGCAAGGTGATGGAGATCGCCCCCACCGAGGCCCTGTTCGGGCAGCCGCTGCACCCCTACACCCAGGCCCTGCTGGTCGCCAGCCCCAAGCCCGATCCGCTGCTGCCTTCCACCCACGTGGCGCTCCAGGGCGACATCCCCAGCCCGGTGGCACCGCCGTCGGGCTGCGTCTTCCGCACGCGCTGCCCGCACGCCATCGATGCCTGCGCACAGCAGGTGCCGCCGCTGGCCGAGGTGTCGCCCGGCCGTTGGCGCGCCTGCATCCGCCCCGAAACCATGACCCAGGCTGCCGCATGAACCCGCCCCTGTTCTCTTCCCTGCTCGACCCGCTGCTGGACCAGCGCCTCAAGGGCTGGCCCAGCGCCGCCGCGCCGCGCCGCGCCAGCGAGGTGGCGCAGACCGGCTGGAACGTGCTGGCCGGCGACCTGCCGCTGCCGCTGGCCCTGGTCAAGCGCGAAGCGCTGGATCACAACGTGGCCTGGATGCAGCGCCAGGTGCGCAACTGGGGCATCGACCTGGCGCCGCATGGCAAGACCACCATGTCGCCGCAGCTGTTTCAGCGGCAGCTGCAGGCCGGGGCCTGGGGCATCAGCTTTGCCACGGTGCACCAGCTGGCCACGGGCGTGGCGGCGGGCGTGCAGCGCGCCATCATCGCCAACCAGGTGTTCGGCGACGACGACCTGGCCGCGCTGCAGGCGATGCTGCAGGCCGACGCGGCCTTGCGCGTGGCCTTCCTGGTCGACTCCGCAGCCCAGCTGGGCTTGATCGAGCAGTGGTTCGCCGCCCATGCCGGCAGCCGGCCGTTCGAGGTGCTGGTCGAGATCGGCGTGCCCGGCGGGCGCACCGGCTGCCGCACGCACGATGAAGCGGTGGCCCTGTGCACCCGGCTGCATGCCAGCGCCGCGGTGCGGCTGGTGGGCATCGAGTGTTATGAAGGCCTGGGCGCCCAGGGCCGCACCGAAGCCGACCTGCCGTATGCGCAGGCCTTGATGGATCGTGTGCAGGCCATCGCCCGCCAGGCCGACGAAGCCGGCTGGTTCGAAGGCGACGAGGTGCTGCTGACGGCCGGCGGCTCGGCCATCTTCGACCTGGTGGCGCCGGCCCTGCGCATGGCGCTGCGCAAGCCCGTGCGCGGGCTGCTGCGCTCTGGCTGCTACATCACGCACGACCATGGCTTTTACAAGCGCATGGTGCGGGTGGTGAACCAGCGCTGCGGCTGCAGCGATGCCGAGGGCCTGCGGCCGGCGATGGAGGTGTGGGCCGCGGTGCAGTCGCGCCCCGAGCCGGGCCTGGCCATCCTGGCGGTGGGCAAGCGCGACATCTCCTTCGACCTCGACCTGCCGGTGCCCTTTGCGCGCGCCGCGCGTGGGCAGCTGCAGCCGCAGGCGGTGCCGGCCAGCTGGCAGGTCACCGGCCTCAACGACCAGCATGCCTACCTGCGCTGGCAGCCCGAGGACGAAGCCACCGCGCCCGCCGTGGGCGAGCGCATCGGCCTGGGCATCTCCCACCCCTGCACCACTTTCGACAAGTGGCACTGGATGCCGGTGGTGGACCACGACTACCGCGTCTCCGGCGCGATCTCGATGCACTTCTGACGATGAGCCACGGACTGCTGCACAAGGTGGCCGAGCTGCGCGCCACCGCCCCGGCCACGCGAAGGGCCATCCTGGACCTGATCCTGGAAGACCCCGACCGCGTGCTGCAGGAGAGCTTCGAGATGCTGGCCGAGCGCTCGGCCAGCTCGGTGCCCACCATCATGCGCACCTGCCGCGACCTGGGCTTTGCCGGCCTGCGCGAGTTCAAGCTGGCACTGGCGCAGGAGCTGGCGCTGGGAGGCTCGCCGCTGCACCGTCGGGTGAACATCGGCGACAGCGCCGACGAGGTGGTTGCCAAGGTGGCCCGCAGCGCTGCCGCCTCGGTGGCGGGCGTGCGGGCGCAGTTGGACCTGCAGGTGCTGGACGGCGCGGTGGAAGCCATCGCCCGCGCGCCGCACATCGACGTCTACGGTGCCGGCAACACCTCGTGGTTCATGGCCACCGACCTGCAGGCGCGGCTGTTCCGGCTGGGGCTGTCGGCCAATGCATGGTCCGACTACCACCTGCAGCAGGTGGCCGCAGCGGCCCACCGGCCGGGCGGCGTGATCATCGCCATCTCGCACGTGGGCGGCATGCCTTCGCTGCTCGACACCGTGGACATCGCCCGCGCCCAGGGCGCCAAGGCGGTGTGCATCACCCGCCCCGGCACGCCACTGGCCCAGCGCGCCGACTGGCTGCTGGGCCTGTCGGTGCCCGACGATGCGGTGATGCACGTGGGCATCGACGCCTACCTGACGCACCTGACGCTGATCGAGATCCTCACCGTGCTGGTGGCCCAGCGCGTGGGCGAGCCCGCGGTGCAACGCCTGCGCGGCGTGCGCGAGGCACTGCAGCGCCATGGCGTGGACGTGCAGACCCACCCGCTGCAAAGCTGGGACGGAGGAGCCGCCGATGCCGCATGAAGCCGTGTTGCTGCAAGGCGGCCTGGTGGTGGACGGCAGTGGCGGCCCCGCCTGGACCGGCGACCTGCTGCTGCGGGGCGACCGCATCGAGCGCCTGGGCGAAGGCCTGCTGCAGCGCCTGCCCACCGACCTGCCGGCCGCAGCGGTGGCGGTGGTGGACTGCACGGGCCAGGTGATCGCGCCGGGCTTCATCGACGCCCACACGCACGACGACGCCATCGTGCTGCGTCAGCCCGAGTACCTGCCCAAGCTGTCGCAAGGCATCACCACGGTGGTCACCGGCAACTGCGGCATCTCGCTGGCGCCCTACCGCACCGGGCAGGCGCTGCCGCCGCTGACGCTGCTGGGCGCCGACTCGTTCCGCCATGCGCGCATGGCCGACTACCAGGCCGCGGTGCAGGCGGCCGAGCCGGCGCTGAACGTGGCCGCGCTGGTGGGCCACACCACGCTGCGCTTTGCCGCGATGCAGGACCTGACCCGCGCGGCCAGTGCCGACGAGCAGGCCCGCATGGCCGCGCTGCTGGACGAAGCCATGGCCGACGGGGCACACGGCCTGTCGTCGGGCCTGTTCTACGAAGAGGCCTATGCCGCCCCGGCGGACGAGGTGACGGCCCTGGCCCGCGTGGTGGCCCGCCATGGCGGCGTGTACGCCACCCACCTGCGCAGCGAGATGGCCACCATCCTGGAAGCCATGATGGAAGCGGCAGATTGCGCGCTGGACGCCGGCGTGCCGCTGGTGCTGTCGCACCACAAGTGCGCCGGGCCGCAGAACTGGGGCCGCACCCGCGAGACGCTGCCGCTGGTGGACACGCTGGCGCTGCGCCAGCCGGTGGCGATGGACGTCTACCCCTATGTGGCCGGCTCCACCGTGCTGCGCGAAGACCTGGTGGACGGCGTGATCGACGTGATGCTGACCTGGAGCGACACCCATCCCGAGATGGGCGGCCGCCTGCTGTCGGACATCGCGGCCGAATGGGGCGTGAGCCAGCAGCAGGCCTGCCGCCGGCTGCAGCCCGGCGGTGCCTGCTACTTCCAGATGGACGAGGCCGACGTCGAGCGGGTGATCGCCCACCCGCGCACGATGATCGGCAGCGACGGCCTGCCGCACGACCGCCATCCGCATCCGCGGTTGTGGGGCGCGTTCCCGCGGGTGCTGGCGCGCTACTGGCGCGAGCG
>NZ_CAXFDV010000572.1:0-6036 GCF_964001545.1 uncultured Aquincola sp. | reverse complement strand
GGCCGCAGGTGCCTGCTGCGCCTCGGCCCGGCGGAAGGCTTCCAGAGCGGCCCCCATGGGGTCGTCGGCGCCCAGCACCGCCTCCAGGCCACTGGCAAGGCGCCGGGTATCCGACCGCAGGACCTTGTGCTTGACCGCCGCAATCTGCGCCGGGTGCATGGAAAAGCTGCGCAGGCCCATCGCCAGCAGCAGTTCGGTGAACGCGACGTCGCCCGCCATCTCACCGCAGACGCTCACGTGCTTACCTGCCGCGCGCGCCATTGCGATGCTGTCGGCCACCAGGCGCAGCACGGCCGGGTGCCACGGGTCGTACAGGTGGGAGACATGCTCGTCGGCACGATCGATGGCCAGCGTGTACTGGATGAGATCGTTGGTGCCGATCGAGATGAAGTCGAAGAACTGCAGGAAGCGCCTGAGCATCAGCGCGGCCGCAGGGATCTCGATCATGGCGCCCACCTCGATGTCCACGAACGGGCGGCCGGCGTCGGCCAGCTGCTGCTTGGCGCGGGCGATGGACTCGAAGGTTTGCCGGATTTCAGAAAGGTGCGCCACCATCGGGATGAGCAAGCGCACCTTGCCATGCGCGCTGGCGCGCAGGATGGCGCGCAGCTGCTGGCGGAACATGGCGGGCTCGGCCAGGCTCCAGCGGATGGCTCGCAGGCCCAGCGCAGGATTGAGCACGTGTTCATGGCGCAGCTCGCTCACGCTCATGCGCTCGATCGGCTTGTCGGCACCGATATCGACGGTACGGATGGTGACCGGCAGCCCCTTCATGCCCAACACAGCGTCGCGGTAGGCCTCGTACTGCTCGTCTTCCCCCGGCAGGTCGTCGGGGGCGCGGTTCATGAACAGGAATTCGCTTCGGAAAAGCCCCACGCCCACGGCGCCGGCATCCACCGCCGCCGCCGCATCGCTGGGCAGCTCGATGTTGGCGAGCAGATCGATCGCCTGGCCATCGAGGGTGACGGCCGGGGTGTGACGCAGGCGATTGAGCCGCGCACGCTCCAGCTCGCTCTGCCGCTGGCGGAAGCGGTACTCCTCCAGCACGATGGGTGAAGGGTCGACGATGACGACGCCATGGTCGCCGTCGATGACGATCCAGTCGTCCTGGCGGATCAGCCGGCTGGCCTCACGCGCGCCCACCACCGCCGGAATGTCCATGCTTCGGGCCACGATGGCGGTGTGCGAGGTCTTGCCGCCGACGTCGGTGACGAAGCCGGTGAACACGCTGCGGCGGAACTGCAGCATGTCGGCCGGTGCAATGTCGCTGGCCACCAGCACCAGCGGATCTTCGCCGGCGAAGTCGCGACTGGCGTGGGGCACGGCCACCGACACCGGGTTGCTCTTGCGGGCCAGCGCGCGCAGCAGGCGCTCGGTCACCTGCTCCATGTCGGCCTTGCGCTCGCGCAGGTATTCGTCTTCCATCTCGTCGAACTGACGAGCCAGCACTTCGAGCTGCGCGGAAACGGCCCACTCGGCGTTGTAGTGGCGATCGCGGATCCACTGCTTGGTGGCCATGGCCAGCATGTCGTCGTGCAGCAGCATGAGGTGCACATCGAGCAGCGCGGACAACTCGGTCGGCGCATCTGCCGGCAAATCGCGTTGCAGGGTGGTCAGTTCTGCCGCCACCTGGTCGCGCGCCACCTTGAGGCGGTCGATCTCCGCATCGGCCTGGGAGGCGTCGATGAAGTAATGCGCGACGTCGATCCGGCTGGACGCCACCAGCACCGCGCGACCGATGGCGACGCCCCGCGACACCGGCAGGCCAAACACCTGAATGCTCATACAGCCAATGTAGCAGCGAGCATGCCAGCCGACACCCGGGCCGGCCCGGTGAAAAAAGACCTACTGGCCTTCGCCGAACTTGTCGTTCACCAGCGCGGTGATCGCGTCCACCGCGGCTTGTTCGTCCGGGCCTTCCACGTCCAGTTCCAGCTCGGTGCCGATACCGGCGGCCAGCATCATCACGCCCATGATGCTCTTGGCATTGACGCGCCGGCCATTGCGCGACAGGAACACTTCGCTGGCAAAACTGGCCGCCAGCTTGGTGAGCTTGGCGGAAGCGCGGGCATGCAGGCCCAGCTTATTGCTGATGGTGAGCGTGGTCTTGAGCATCTGTAGTGGGTTGGTAGGCCTGATTCTGCGGGCGGGTGTTTCCGACCGGCATCACACCTTGCGTGGCACCGGCCAGCGCGCGCGAAACCAGATTCTCCAGCGGCTCGTCGCCGTAGCACAGCGCGCGCCACAACATCGGCACGTTCACGCCGGTGACCACGCGCACCTGCACGCCGTCTGACAGGCGCTGCGCCACGTTGCAAGGTGTGGCGCCGAACACGTCGGTAAAGATGAGGGCCTGGGGGCTGCGCACCTCGGCCAGTGCGGCGCGCGCCAGGCGCTCCGCCTGCTCGGGCGACATGTCGGGCGTGACGTCCACCGCCTGGATGCGCGCCGCGCACTCGGGGAAGGTGTGCTGCGCCACATCCCGCAGGGCAGAAGCCAGCGGAGCGTGGGCCAGGATGACAAGACCGGGAATCATGGGGGGTGGAGCGTACTCGGGATTGCCCCTAGGCCCGATCTTCAAGATGCAAACCCGTCAAGACAAGGGGGAGCGAAGGGTGGATCAAGCGCCGACCTTCAGAGACCCGAGAAAGGTTTCGACCGCTTCCGGCGCCACCCGGTTCCCCAGTACGGTGGCCTGGTAGACCAAGGTGCCCCGCGCGAACACGCCCAAACGGGCCTGGATGGCCTGGCCGTCGGGCTGGCGGCCAGTCAATTCGTAGCGCCCGCCCTGCGCGCTACTGGCAGCACCCGGCACCGACAGCGCCCGGGCGACCGGCAACGGGCCCGCGCCCAGGTTGGCCGATGTGCCGGCAGCCAGGGCCTGCAGCGCCGCCCCGACGCGCGCCGCGTCGCCCACGTCGGCATAGCTCAGCCCGAAGGTCATGCCGTCAGCTTCGCAGGCCAGCACCGTCATCTGCACCGGCGCGCCGGCCAACGGCACGCTGCGGGTGGGTCCGCTGGGCTTGCAAGGAAAAAGCACGAACAGGTCGGCGCCTTCGGGCCGCACGTCTCGCCAGTTGAGCGTGGGGGCGCACGCTGACAGGCCCAGGGCGGCGGCGATGCCGCCAGCGACGACACCGGCGCGGATCGGGAAGGTGGGATGCACAAGCCATTATCCCGATGCGCCGGCTTAGCATGGACGCATGACTGAAGTTGCATCCCGCTCCAACCTTCCGCCGCCCGCGCCCGGCGCCTTGAATGGCGTGCGCGTCCTCGACCTGTCTCGCGTGCTGGCAGGCCCCTGGTGCACGCAGACGCTGGCCGACCTGGGCGCCGACGTGATCAAGGTGGAGCGCCCGCCCGGCGACCGCCACCCAGGCGGCGACGACACGCGCGGCTGGGGCCCGCCCTTCCTGAAGGACCGCGACGGCCAGGACACCTCGGAGGCGGCCTACTACCTGGGCGCCAACCGCAACAAGCGCTCGATCACGATCGACATCGCCACGCCGGCCGGCCAGGACCTGGTGCGCCGGCTGGTGGCGCAGTGCGACGTGTTCGTGGAGAACTACAAGGTGGGCGACATGGCCCGCTACGGGCTGGACTCGGCCACGCTGCTGCAGCTGAATCCGCGGTTGGTGTACTGCTCGGTCACCGGCTTCGGCCAGACCGGCCCCTACCGCGACCGCGCCGGCTACGACTACGCGGTGCAGGGCCTGGGTGGCCTGATGAGCATCACCGGCGAGCGTGACGACCTGCCAGGCGGCGGACCGCAGAAGGTGGGCGTGGCAGTGGCCGACCTGTTCACCGGCATGTATGCCACGGTGGCCATCCTGGCGGCGCTGCGCCACCGCGACGCCACCGGCGAGGGCCAGGCGATCGACATGGCGCTGCTGGACACGCAGGTGGCCATGCTGGCCAACATGGGCGCCAACTACCTGGCCAGCGGCGTCGCGCCGAAGCGGGCAGGCAATGCGCACCAGAACATCGTGCCTTATCAGGTCTTCGAGGCCGCCGACGGCCACATGATCCTGGCGGTGGGCAACGACGGCCAGTTCGCCAAGTTCTGCCAGGTGGCGGGCGTGCCCGAGCTGGCGACGGACCCGCGATTCGTGAAGAACGCCGACCGCGTTCGCCACCGTGAGGTGCTGGTGCCAGTGCTGGCCGAGGTGCTGCGCACCCGGCCCAAGCAGACCTGGCTGGACGCGCTGGAAGCCGCCAAGGTGCCTTGCGGCGCCATCAACAACCTGGCCGAGGTGTTCGCCGACCCACATGTGCAGGCGCGCGGCATGGTGACGCAGGTGCCGCACCCGCACACCGACAGCCTGCGGCTGGTGGCCAGCCCGATGAAGCTGTCGGCCACGCCGCCCACGCTGCGCCGCCCGCCGCCGCTGCTGGGCGAGCACACGCAGCAGGTGCTGGCCGAATTCGGCCTGTCGGCCGAAGACTGCGCCGCGCTGCGGCAGGCGGGAGCGATCTGATGGACTACGTGCTGGTGCATGGTGCCTGGCACGGCGCCTGGTGCTGGCGGCGGGTGTTGCCCGGCCTGTGGGCGGCCGGCCACCGGGCGTTTGCCGTGTCGCTGACCGGCGTGGGCGAACGCGCCCACCTGCTGCGGCCCGACATCCGCCTGCAGACGCATGCCGACGACGTGTGCGCGGTGATCGAGGCGGAAGAGCTGCAGGGCGCCGTGCTGGTGGGCCACAGCTATGGCGGCCTGGTGATCACCGCGGTGGCCGACCGGCTGGCCGATCGCCTGTCGCACCTGGTCTACCTGGATGCGGTGGTGCCGGAGCCGGGCGAAAGCTGGTCCAGCGGCCACACGCGCGAGACCCAGGCCGCCCGCCGCGCCGCGATCGCCGCCACCGGCACCATCCCGCCGGCCGACCCCGCGGCTTTTGGTCTGCAGGGCGAAGACGCCGCCTGGGTGGCCCGCCGCCAGACACCGCAACCGGGCGGCGTGTACGACGACCCATTGCACTTCGATGCGCAGCGCATCAACCGCCTGCCCCGCACCTTCATCGATTGCACTTCGCCCGCGCTGCCGACCATCGATGTGATGCGCCGCCGCGTGCGCGCCTCGCCTGATTGGAAGGTGGTGGAGATCGCGACCGGCCACGACCCGATGGTGAGCGCGCCCGACGAACTGCTGGCGGCGCTGCTGGCGGTGGCGTGAAGCTGAGAGGTGGCCGGGTGGTAGGCCGTGTTGGACTTGAACCAACGACCAAAGGATTATGAGTCCTCTGCTCTAACCAACTGAGCTAACGGCCCCCGGGCGAAGCCGCGCATTGTAGGCAGGCTCGGCCTGCGCTCAGCGCGGCTGCGACAGCGCGTTGGTGACCAGCCGCGAGGTGATGTCGACGATCTGGATCATGCGGTCATAGGCCATGCGGGTGGGGCCGATGACGCCCAGGGTGCCGACGATCTGGCCGTCCACCTCGTACGGGGCGCTGACGACCGACAGCTCTTCGAAGGGCACCACCCGGCTTTCGCCGCCGATGTAGATGCGCACGCCCTCGGCGCGGCTGCTCACGTCCAGCAGGCGCATGAGCTGCGTCTTCTGCTCGAACAGATCGAACATCTTGCGCAGCGAGCCCATGTCGTTGAAGTCCTGCACCGCCAGCAGGTTGCGCTCGCCACTCACCACCACCTGGTCTTCGCTTTCTTCGATGGCCTCGCCGCCGGCCTGCACGGCCGCCTGCATCAAGGTGGCGATGTCGCCGCGCAGCGCCTCGATCTCGCGCTTGAGCCGCTCGCGCACGCCGTCGATGGTCAAACCGGCGTAGTGCTGGTTGAGGAAGTTGGTGGCTTCCACCAGCTCGCTCTGCGTGTAGTCGCGGGCGGTGAAGATCACGCGGTTTTGCACGTCGCCGTCCGGCGCCACCAGGATCAGCAGCACCCGCCGCTCACCCAGCCGCAGGAACTCGATGTGGTGGAAGACGCTGGTCTTGCGCGGCGCCGTGACCACCCCCACGAAGTTGGACAGGTTGGACAGCATGTGCGCCGCGGTGGCGATGACCCGCTGCGGCTGGTCGGGCT
>NZ_CAXFDV010000571.1:0-5212 GCF_964001545.1 uncultured Aquincola sp. | reverse complement strand
AGGCGGCTCCAGCGGCCCATGAAGGCCTCGTAGGCCGCGCCATCGTCAAAGCGGATCGGGGGCGTGTTCATCGGCGCAGTATGCGTCGCGCACGGTCAGCACCACCACCGTGCCGCGCGGCCCGCTGTGGATGCGCAGCCGCGCGCCGATGGTGGCGGCCCGCTCGCGCATGCCGGCCAGGCCGAAGTGGCCGGCACGGGCAGCGGCTTCGGCCCGCTGCGCATCGAAGCCCTGGCCGTCGTCGCTGATGCGCAGCGCCAGCGCATGGCGGCCGTAGCGCAGCCGCAGCAGCACGCGCCGGGCCTGCGCATGGCGCAGGGCGTTGCACACGGCCTCGCGGCCGATCAGCACCAGCTCGTCGGCCACCGCGGGCCGCACCGGGCGCTGGGGGCCCTGCTGCCGGAACTGGCAGTGGATGCGCGGGAAGTCGATGGCCAGTTCACCGATGGCGGCGGCCAGGGCCGTGCCCAATGGGGGCGACGTGCGCACCGGGCCGTCGCCCGTGGTGCGCAGCGCGCTCACCCGGTCGCGGCCTTCTTCCATCACGTCCTGGGCGCGGTCCAGCGCATGCAGCAGCCGGGCCTGCAGCGGGGAGCCGGCGGGCGCCTCGTCGGCGGCGGCCTGCACCTGCAGCGTCAGGCCGGTGACGCCCTGCAGCAAGGTGTCGTGCAGGTCGCGCGCGATGCGTTCACGCTCACGCAGCCGCACCTCGGCCTGCGCCTGCAGCCGCTGGCCCAGCGCGCGCACCCGCCAGCGGTACAGCAGCACGCCGGCGGCCAGCGCCAGCAGCAGCAGTGCGGCGGCAAAGCTGCGCGTCTGCCAGAAGGCGGGCGGCACCTCCAGCGCCAGCTGGGCGCCGCGCTCGTTCCACACCCCGTCTTCATTGGCCGCCACCACGCGGAACACGTAGCGGCCCGGGCCCACCTTGGTGTAGGCGGCTTCGCGGCGCGGGCCGGCTTCGCGCCAGTCGGCGTCGTAACCCTCCAGGCGGTATCTGAAGCGCACCCGCTGCGGCATGCCCAGGCTGGTGGCGGTGTAGTCCAGCCGCAGTTCGGCCACGCCGCCGGTGGGCAACTGCAGCGTCTGGGCGCTGGCGCTGGCGCCGGCGCCGGCGCCGGGCACCAGGGCGCGGCCGTCGGCCATCACCTGGCGCATCAACACCGTGGGCGGCAGGGGGTTGCGGCGCAGGCGGGCGGGGTCGATGACGAAGAGGCCGCTGGGCAGCGCCGACCACAGCCGGCCGTCCTGCGACTGCACCAGCGAAGGCAGCGGGCGAATCTGGCTGGCGCTGCCCTGCAGGCCGTCGTCGGCGTCGAAGCGGCGCACCTGCGGCGCATGGCCCGGCTCGCTCAGCGCACGCCGCCATTCGGCGGCTGCGATGCGCATCAGGCCGCTGGCCGATTGCACCCACAGCTCGCCCGCTTCGGTTTCCACGATGCCGGTGACCACCGCGGGCTGCACCGCTTCGCCGGGCAGCGGCATGGTGTGTATGCGGCCGCCTTCATACAGCGCGATGCCGCGCTGGCCGCCCAGCCACACCCGCGCGCCACGTGCATGCACGGCCGAGATGGCACCGATGTCCAGCCCTTCGGCCGGCCCCAGCCGCAGCACCTGGTCGCCGTCGATGCGCGCCGCGCCGCGGTCGACATAGCCGATCCACAAGCGGCCCTGCGGGTCGTTGCCCAGGGACATGATGCGGGCCGCCGGGTCGTTGTCCACCTGCTGCCAGCGCCCCTGCACCAGGCGGAAGGTGCCCTTGACCACCAGGTGCGCCCACAGCACGCCGCTGGCGTCGGTGGCCAGCGCATGCAGCGGCGCGAAGGCCATGCCTTGCGGTGCATCGCCCGCATCGGGCCGGGGCACGCGCTGCGGCGGCCGGCCGGGTTCGATCTTCCACAACGCGCTGTTGGAGCCTACCCACACGGCGCCGCCCGCGTCGCGGTGCACATGGGTCAGGCGCTGGCCGGCCAGGCCCAGCGGCTGCGCCTGCAGCGGCGGCTGGCCGGGCGCGGCCACCCGGTGCAGGCCGCCCAGCTCGGAGATGGCCCACACGCCGCCATCGGCCGCCGGCGCCACGCCCACCGCGCCATCGCCGCCCGGCAGCGGCACGCGGGTGACGTGGGACTGCCGCAGCCGGTGCAGGCCGGAGGCGGTGCCGATCCACACGTTGCCTTCGCGGTCTTCCAGAAAGCTCTGCGCATCGGCCTCCAGGCCCTGGGCCGGCCCCAGCAGTTGCACCTCGGGCTGGCGCACGCCGGCCACCACCGGGCCTTCGGTGGGCCGCGGCATGCGCAGCAGGCCCTGGCCGCTGCGCACCCACAGGCCGCCGTCGGCGTCGAACCAGTGGCGGTCGGCCTGCGCCGGAAAGGCCAGCGGCAGCACACCGCTGGCGGCGCCGAAGCGGCCCCCGTGCTGCGCCAGCGCCACCAGCCGCTGGCGGGCAAAGTCGGCGGCCCACACCTGGCCGCCCGGTGCCACCGACAGGAACGGGAACGAAGGCAGGTCGACCTGCACCCGCTGGAAGGCCGTGCCCCCCGCGGCCAGCGCATAAGCCCCGGTGCGCGCGGTGACCCACAGCGTGCCCTGCGGATCGCGCACGATGGTGCGAAAGGGCACCGGCTCGCCGTCCAGCGCAAAGGTCTGCCACTGGCCGCCCTTCAACCGCGCCACGCCGCCGGTGAAGGCGCCCCACACGTCGCCGGCCGCATCCACCGCAAAGTCCCAGCAGTTGCCCACCGGCAGGCCGGGCACGCCGTGGAAGTGCTGCAGCCCGTCGGGCCCGAGGATGCTCACGCCGCCGAAGCGGTGGCCGATCAGCAGCCGGCCGTCGGGCAGCGCCTGCAGCGCGGTGACGCTGCCCGACAGCCGCGGATGCCCGCCCAGCGGGTCCACCCGCTCGAAGCGCACACCGTCGAAGCGCACCAGCCCGCCGCCGGTGCCCAGCCACAGAAAGCCATCGGGCGTCTGCGCCATGGCCACGATGTTGGCCGGCGCCTGCGCATCGCGCTGCCAGCCGGTGTGCTGGGCCTGGGCCACCGGCAGGCCGGGGTCCAGCGGCCAGGCGGGGGCGGCATGCAGCAGCAGCGCCAGCAGGGCAAGGCGGGGGACGGAGGGGGGCAAAGAGGTACGGCGCACGGTGGCAGCCCGGATGACGGCGGCCGCGCATTTTCAACGCCCATGGCGTAACGCTGCTCAAGCCCGCGGCTGGAAGGCCGATGCATCCGACGCGCGTCCCACCCATATCGCCGGGCCAGCCGTGTTTCGCGCGGCCCGGTACAACTCAACAGCAGGACCCCCTCCATGAAGTTATCCACCCGCCTGACCTTGGGATTTGGCGCCACCGTCGCCCTGGGCGTTGGCATGGCCGGCTACAGCGCGTATGCGATGGACCAGCTGGCCGGGCGTGTCGATGAGCTGGCCACCAACCGCATGGTCAAGGTGTCGCAGCTCGGCCGGCTGACGGACAACTTCAACGTCACCGCCCGCACCGCCCGCAACATCGTCATCAGCACCGACCCCAAGGTGGACGAAGAGGAGATGGCCAAGCTGCGCGCCGCCCGCCAGGACAACCAGGCGCTGCTGAAGGCGCTGCAGGCCACCATCCAGTCCGAGGCCGGCGCGCCGCTGCTGCAGGCCATCCTGGACAACCAGGGCGCCTATGAAGCGGCGGTCGACAAGGTGATCGCCCTTTCGCGCGACGACCCGGCGCAGGCCGGCCAGCTGCTGTTCAAGGAAGTGCGGCCGCTGCAGGCCGTGGTGTTCAAGGCGGTGGAGGATTCGAAGAAGCAGCAGCAGGCCTTTGCCGATGAACTGGCGGCCACCACCCGCAACTCGGCCATGGGCACGCTGGGCCTGCTGGCGGGCCTGTGCGTGGCGCTGGCGGCCATCGGCTCGGCGGTGGCCTGGCGGGTCTCGCGCCAGGTGATGAAGGCCCTGGGCGCCGAGCCCGAGGCGCTGAACGCCGCCGCCGCCCGCGTGGCCGATGGCGACCTGAGCCAGCCCCTGGCCGTGCAACCCGGCGACAGCGCCAGCGTGATGGCCACCTTGGCCCGCATGCAGGCCGCGTTGAACCGCGTGGTGGGCTCGGTGCGTTCGGGCGCCGACAGCGTGGCCACGGCCAGCGCGCAGATCGCCCAGGGCAACAACGACCTGAGCCAGCGCACCGAAGAACAGGCCGGTGCGCTGGAGGAATCCGCCGCGTCGATGGAGCAGATCGGCTCGACCGTGCGGGGCAACTCCGACAACGCGCAGCAGGCCAACCAGCTGGCCCAGGCCGCCAGCGACGTGGCCACCCGCGGCGGCCAAGCGGTGGA
The DNA here is from genome assembly GCF_964001545.1 of uncultured Aquincola sp. Lineage (NCBI taxonomy): Bacteria > Pseudomonadati > Pseudomonadota > Betaproteobacteria > Burkholderiales > Sphaerotilaceae > Aquincola > uncultured Aquincola sp. Next base: position 899 of record NZ_CAXFDV010000571.1, on the reverse strand, counting down.
CGCGGTGGTGGCCACCATGCGCGAGATCAGCGACAGCTCGGGCCGCATCGCCGAGATCATCGGCACCATCGACGGCATTGCGTTCCAGACCAACATCCTGGCCTTGAACGCGGCGGTGGAAGCCGCGCGGGCGGGTGAGCAGGGCCGCGGCTTTGCCGTGGTGGCCGGCGAGGTGCGCACGCTGGCGCAGCGCAGCGCCGAAGCCGCCAAGGAGATCAAGTCGCTGATCCACCAGAGCGCCGAGCGTGTGGAGCAGGGCACCCGGCAGGTGGACGAAGCCGGCGCCACGATCACCGAGGTGGTGACCTCCATCCGCCGCGTGACAGACATCGTGGGCGAGATCAGCTCCGCCTCGCGCGAGCAGACCTCGGGCATTGCGCAGGTGAGCGAGGCCGTCTCGCAGATGGACCGCGCCACGCAGCAGAACGCCGCGCTGGTGGAAGAGTCGGCCGCCGCGGCCGAGAGCCTGAAGCTGCAGGCCGAGCAACTGGTGCAGGCGGTGGCGGTGTTCAAGCTGCAGGCGCAGGGCGATCGTGCGCCGGCGGCCGCCGCGCCGGTGGCCATGCCGGCCCCGGCCCCGGCGCCGGCCGCGCCCACCGCCCATGCCACCGCGGCCCGCGCCGCGATCCAGCAGGCCGCCGGCAAGCCGAAGGCTTCCGCCAGGCCGCTGGTGAAACCGGCCACCCAGCCGGCCAGCAAGGCAGCCGCCAAGCCTGCCGCCAAGCCGGCGGTGAAGGCCACCGCCCAGCCCGCAGCGGCGGCCCCCGCGCCGGCCCCGGCCCCCGCTGCCGCTTCGTCGGACGACTGGGAAACCTTCTGAGCGTAGGCCGCGGATCAGGGGCTTCACCGCACTGTCATCGCGCGCCCGTAAGGTCGCGCGGTTTTCAGCAGCCGGGCTT
>NZ_CAXFDV010000570.1:0-2339 GCF_964001545.1 uncultured Aquincola sp. | reverse complement strand
TCTTGCCGATCTTCAGGCCGGCGGCCAGCATGAAGGTGTTGGCGATGCCGCCGCCCACGATCAGCCCGTCCACGTTCTTGGACAGCGCCTGCAGGATGGTGAGCTTGGTGCTGACCTTGGAGCCGGCCACGATCGCCACCAGCGGCCGCTTGGGGTTGGCCAGCGCCTTGGTGATGGCGTCGATCTCGGCGGCCAGCAGCGGGCCGGCGCAGGCCACCTTGGCGTACTGCGCGATGCCGTAGGTGCTGGCCTCGGCCCGATGCGCGGTGCCGAAGGCGTCGTGCACGAAGATGTCGCACAGTGCGGCCATCTTGCGGGCCAGCTCTTCGCTGTTCTTCTTCTCGCCCTTGTTGACGCGGCAGTTCTCCAGCAGCACCACGCTGCCCGGCTGCACGTCCACGCCGTCCACCCAGTCGGCCACCAGCGGCACTTCCCGGCCCAGCAGCTCGGCCAGACGCTGCGCCACCGGCGCCAGCGAATCCTCGGGCTTGAAGGCGCCTTCGGTGGGGCGGCCCAGGTGCGAGGTGACCATCACCGCCGCGCCGGCGTCCAGCGCCATCTGGATGCAGGGCACCGAAGCGCGCACGCGCGTGTCCTCGGTGATGCGGCCGTCGTCATCCTGCGGCACGTTCAAGTCGGCGCGGATGAAGACACGTTGGCCGGCGACGCGGCCTTGCTCGATGAGATCGGAGAAGCGGATGACGTTCATGGGGCCCTCGGTCTGAAGGCCGCGATTCTAGAAGCGCCGACCCCCTTGCCCAGGGGGCCCCGGTTACCAGCCGAGAACGAAACGCAGCGCCAGCATCACCGAGGTGCCCACGACGATGGTGCCCAGCATGCCGCGGCGCCACCAGAAGTACAGCGCGCCGGCCAGTGCGCCGAACACCCGGGCGTCGCGCCAGGTGTGGATCAGCTCGCCCTGCGTCATCAGCAGTTCGGGCACCACCACGGCCGCCATCGCGGCCAGCGGCGCATAGCGCAGGCCTTCGCGCAGCCAGGCGGGGATGGGCACTTCCTTGTCGGGAAACAGGAAGAACGAGCGCGTGATGACCGTGATGGCGCCCAGGCCGACGATGGTGAGGATGGTTTCCCAGGTGCTCATGCCGAGGCCCCCGGTGCCTTGCGCGGCTGCAGGTGTTCCAGCATCACGCCCATGGCCACCGCGGCGGCGATGGCGATGACGATGTTCAGCCGCAGCGGCAGCGCATAGGCCGCCACCGCCGCGGTGCCCGCCACGCCCGCGGCCACCCAGGTGGACAAGCTGCCCAGCAACGTGCCGGTGAGCGCCACCAGCGCCATGGTGCCGGCAAAGGCCAGGCCCCACTCGGTGGGAATCTGGTCGGCCAGCACGATGCCGGCGATGGAAGGCACCTGCCAGGTGACCCAGTTGCAGGTGACGCCGCCCCAGAAGTAGGGCAGTTGGTCAGGCCCCGGCTTGGGCTCGGGGAAGCGACGCATGAACACCACGTAGTTCAGGTCGGCCGTGAAGTAGCCCAGCGCCACCCGCAGCCGCCGCGGCAGATGGCCGAAGTAAGGCCGCCACTGCGTGCTGAAGACGACGAAGCGCAGGTTGATGCACAGCGCGGTGGCCCACACCACCCAGATCGGCGCGCCGGCGGCGATCAAGGGCAGCGAGGCCAGCTGCGCGCTGCCGGCAAACACCACCAGCGACATGAAGATGGCCATCGGCACGCCCAGGCCGCTCTTGGCCATGGCCACGCCGGCCACCAGGCCCCAGGCGGCCAGGCCAGGCGCGATCTCCAGCATTTCGACCAGCCCGCGGCGGAACGCCGGGTGGCGCCAGGTGGGCAGTTGCGCCGCGGACGGGTGCGCGCTGCCGTTGGAAGAAGAAGTCATTGGCGCCATTGTCGGCGCCCCGCCCGGCGACGGTCAGGCGTCGCCTTTTTCGCCCTTGCGGCCCTTGGCCGGCTTGTCGGTCTTCTCGGCGTGTTTGTCGCCGTGTTTGTCGCCCGCGTCTTCGCCGCCTTCTTCGGCGCCGGAAGCCGGTTTGGCGGGCGGCTCGGCGCGGGCGATCTGGGGCGTCACCGGCTCGATCTGGTTCTCGCGCATGTAGTCGTTCATCTCGCGCCAGCCCGCAAACACCGCGGCCTTGTCGGCCTTCTTGTTCAGCGTGTAGCAGTCTTCGATGGCTCGGGCCGCATGGCGGCAGGCCGCGCCGATGGCCTTGCCCTCAGCCTCCTTGCGCTGGGCCTGCAGCTCGGGCGTCTCGATGCCCAGGCGTTCGCAGCCGGCCAGGGCCAGGGCGGCGAGCAGCATCAGCGGGGCAAGGGGGCGGGGCATGGTGGGCGCGAGACGGTGAGGGGCGAACCCTTCCGTTT
>NZ_CAXFDV010000569.1:0-38921 GCF_964001545.1 uncultured Aquincola sp. | reverse complement strand
GGTGGAAGGTGAGGGTCATGGCGTTGGCAGCGTTCATCACAGGCCGGCTTGTATAGACAGGTAGGTGCCGCGCTGGCGGTCGTGGCCGACGATCTGGCCCAGGTCCACCCAGGCCAGCGTGACCGACAGGTGCTTGTTGGGGGCCCAGGCGACGAACACGTCCTTCCAGTCCGACTCACGGAAGGCCGGGCCGGCGAAGGCCAGCCGGTCGGGCTTGAAGCGGTATTCGGCGCCGATGGCCAGGTCCTTGCGCAGCAGCTTGGCGACCGAGAACTCGGGCTGCAGCCGCAGGCGGCGGTCGCCGGTGGTGCCGAAGCCCAGCAGGCCGTTCTGGTTGGCCTGCGTGGCGCGCAGCGTGCCGTTGAGCAGCACACCGTGGGCCAGCAGCAGCTTGGTGGCGCTGGCATACACCTCCACGCCATGGCGCCTGGCGCCCACCGAATCCAGCACGCCGCCGACGGCGCTGCCCGGGTCCAGGTGCTTGTAGAACAGGCCCACAGCCACCTGCGGCCGCCAGGTGTCGGCATCCAGGATGGCGTCGCCCGCCACCTTGAGCTTGACGCCCGCGATGTCCAGCTTGAGCGTGGTGCCCGGCACCACCACGCCGGCATCGAAGTCCTGCCGCGCCAGCGAGAGCTCCACCCGGTCGTGGATGCCGACGGTGGCGCCCTTGACGGTGAGCGCGTAGTCGGACGTCACCGCGCGGGTGACGAAGGCCGTGGCCCCCACCTCATGCTCCGTGGCCTGCGTGCCGGTCACCGCCCAAGGCGTGAGCCCGCCGCCGGCCGCGCCGTCGATGCTGCTGACGCCCGCGGTAAGCAGCAGCTTGCTGCGCGCCGTGGGCCGGGGCGCCGGCGCCTCGTCGCCCGGCGCTGCGGCCGCGGGCAGGGACAGGGCGAGTGCGCAGCACAGGAGGGGCAGGGCGGGAGACGACATCGGCGGGACGAGCGGAGCAATGACGATCGCTTATCGGCCCGCCGGCTGCTGGACTGAACGGTTGTTACCGTTGGGTGCTTGGGGTGGCCTGGCCGGCCCGCTGCCCGCAGCATGGGGCGACTCCAACCCCACACGGTGTTGCCACGCCTGTCTGCTGGCCCGCCAGCCATCGCCGCTGTCCGCACCGATGAAGCGACGACCAGCGCGGCGACCACCACCGACATTCCGTTGAGGGTTGGGCTACACGCATGGGTGCCGCCAAGGTTGAGGATTTGCCGCGTCTCATCAAAGCGGCGGATGCCATCAACGACCGCGGTGGGTATCAAGGCGATCCACACATTGAAGAAAGCGCGCTATCCCATGCTGACCGTAGAGGAGGCTGAAAATCTGACGTCGGTGGTTGCCAAGGACCCGGAGGCAAGCAAGCGCATAGACAGCGGGATTGACAACTTTTTGCCAGCGGCTTGGGGCGTGGCCGGAGGTCTGCGCAACGCTGGCTACGTGGCGCTCGGCATGGTCTCCTTCGGTGCTTGGGGCGACCCCACGGAGCCGGCGTACGCCAATCGCGTCTGCACCGGTATCAGCGATGCGGCCAGCGCGGCCCTTAACGTGGCAGTCAGTAAGAAGGATGCCCGTGTGCGGCGACTCAAGGGCGCAGCTCCCATCTCACGTGTCTTGAACGGGGTCGACCACACCGCCGTGCAGGTGAGCGTGGACGACGGGCAACAGCATGTTTTCGACTGGCACGCTACCCTGGACGCCGACAACCCGATGCTGTTCCGTAGCCCGGCCGATTGGGTGAGGGCGAAGGACGGTGTGCCCCTGAAAGACTTTAGCGGCTGGAAGTAAGGGTGCTCCTGTCAGCCGTTCTGACAGCCGTGAGAGCGGTCCACCAGCGACGGGTCCAGAAGATGGGCTACGGTGAACATGCGCGAAAGAAGTGGCGCGCACAAAGCAAAAAGCCCCTGAACCGCGGGTCGTGGTCGACCTGGTATTCAGGGGCTTGCAAACACTGGCGGAGAGAGCGGGATTCGAACCCGCGGTGGGCTGTTAACCCACACACGCTTTCCAGGCGTGCGACTTAAACCGCTCATCCATCTCTCCGGGAAGCCCAAGAGTGTAGCCCAGGTTTCGGGCGTTTTTGGCGGCGGGTGTCAGCGCGCGGTGTTGGGCGGGCGCACGGGGGTGGTGGCGGGCACGTCGGCGCTCTTGAAGAGGGCCATCGCGGTGGCGATCAGGCCGCTCACCTCGCTCATGTTGCCCGGCACGATCATCGTGTTGTTGGTCTTGGCCAGCTGGCCGAAGGCATCCACCGCCTTTTCGGCCACCTTCAGCTGCACCGCCTCGGGGCCGCCGGGCTGGCGCAGGGCTTCGGCGATCTTGGCGATGGCCTCGGCGGTGGCGTCGGCCACGGCCACGATGGCGGCGGCTTCGCCCTGCGCACGGTTGATGTCGGCCTGCTTTTCGCCTTCCGATCGGGCGATGTTGGCTTCGCGCTCGCCGGTGGCGATGTTGATCTGCTCCTGGCGCCGGCCTTCGGAGGCGGCGATCAGCGCGCGCTTCTCGCGCTCGGCGGTGATCTGCGCCTGCATCGAGCGCAGGATCTCGGCCGGCGGCGCCAGGTCCTTGATCTCGTAGCGCAGCACCTTCACGCCCCAGTTGGCGGCGGCTTCGTCCAGCGCATTGACCACCGCGGCATTGATCGCGTCACGCTCCTCGAAAGTCTTGTCCAGCTCCATCTTGCCGATCACGCTGCGCAGCGTGGTTTGCGCCAGCTGGGTGATGGCCACGATGTAGTTGCTGCTGCCGTAGCTGGCGCGCATCGGGTCGGTCACCTGGAAGTACAGGATGCCGTCCACCGTCAGCTGCGTGTTGTCCTTGGTGATGCAGACCTGGCTGGGCACGTCCAGCGGAATCTCCTTGAGCGAATGCTTGTAGGCCACCCGGTCGACGAAAGGCACCAGGAAGTTCAGGCCGGGGGTCAGCGTGGCGTTGTACTTGCCCAGCCGCTCGACCACCCAGGCGTTCTGCTGCGGCACCACCTTGAGCGTGCGCACGACGAACACCACGGCCACGACGAGCAGGACGATCGCGATGATTTCCATGTGTTACCTGAAGAAGGACGGGTCAGAGGCGGTCGAGCAGCAGCACGCTGCCTTCCACCGCGCGGATCACATGCGGGCCGGGTTGGGGCGCGCCGCTGCCCACGTAGCGCCCGCTCCACAACGAGCCGCGGTAGGGCAGGCGGGCATGGCCGCCGGGCTGCCAGGCAGGTACTTCGACCTGCGCCCCCACGTCGAGGTTCAATGCCGCATCAGCTGCAGGCGACAGGGCAGGCCGGCGGCGGCGCGCCACATACAGCCCCGCCACCGCACCACCGCCCACCAGGGCCGCCACCACGATCTGCAGGCCCAGCGGCGCACCGGCGTGGGCGGCCAGCGCAGCGGCTGCGGCGCCCAGCGCCATCATCAGCAGATAGAAGGTGGTGGTGGCCAGCTCCACGGCCACCAGCAGGCCCGTGATGAGCCACCACCAGGTGGGTGCAGTCCAGTTCATGGGGCCTCCGCTCGTGGCCGGTCAGTGTAGCGACACGTGCACGCCCTACACTGCGCGGCTTTCCGGGGCTTGGACGCCCATTTCGCCACCGCCCGACCGGGGACCACCAGGAGTTCCACGCATGCTGCGTTTTCACTTTCCCATCGTCATCATCGACGAGGACTACCGGTCGGAGAACACGTCCGGCCTCGGCATCCGCGCACTGGCGCAGGCCATTGAGCGCGAAGGCTTCGAAGTGCTGGGCGTCACCAGCTACGGCGACCTGTCGTCGTTCGCGCAGCAGCAAAGCCGCGCCTCGGCCTTCATCCTGTCGATCGACGACGAGGAGTTCCAGGACGGCCCCGACCTCGACCCGGCGGTGCTGAACCTGCGCAAGTTCATCGAGGAAATCCGCCGCAAGAACGCGGACATCCCGATCTACCTGTATGGCGAGACGCGCACCTCGCAGCACATCCCGAACGACATCCTGCGTGAGCTGCACGGCTTCATCCACATGTTCGAGGACACGCCGGAGTTCGTGGCCCGCCACATCATCCGCGAGGCGCGCAGCTACCTCGACGGCCTGGCGCCGCCGTTCTTCAGCGCGCTGATGGACTATGCGCAGGACGGTTCGTACTCGTGGCACTGCCCCGGTCACTCGGGCGGCGTGGCCTTTCTCAAGAGCCCGGTGGGCCAGATGTTCCACCAGTTCTTCGGCGAGAACATGCTGCGCGCCGACGTGTGCAATGCGGTGGAAGAACTGGGCCAGCTGCTGGACCACACCGGCCCGGTGGCGCAGAGCGAGCGCAATGCGGCGCGCATCTTCAATGCCGACCACTGCTTCTTCGTGACCAACGGCACCAGCACCAGCAACAAGATGGTGTGGCACCACACGGTGGCGCCGGGCGACGTGGTGGTGGTGGACCGCAACTGCCACAAGAGCATCCTGCACTCCATCATCATGACCGGTGCGGTGCCGGTGTTCCTGTCGCCCACGCGCAACCAGTACGGCATCATCGGCCCCATCCCCGAGAGCGAGTTCTCGCCCGAGGCCATCCGCGCCAAGATCGCCGCCAACCCGCTGCTCAAGGGCGTGGACCCGGCCACCGTCAAGCCGCGCATCCTGACGCTGACGCAGAGCACCTACGACGGCGTGCTCTACAACACCGAGACCATCAAGGCCAAGCTCGACGGCTGGATCGACACCATCCACTTCGACGAAGCCTGGCTGCCGCACGCCGCCTTCCACAAGTTCTACGGCGCCTATCACGCGATGGGCAAGAACCGCGCGCGGCCGAAGGAAGCGATGGTGTATGCCACGCAAAGCACCCACAAGCTGCTGGCCGGCCTGAGCCAGGCTTCGCAGGTGCTGGTGCAGGACGCGCAGAACCAGAAGCTGGACCGCCACCTCTTCAACGAGGCGTACCTGATGCACACCAGCACCAGCCCGCAGTACGCCATCATCGCCAGCTGCGACGTGGCCGCCGCGATGATGGAGCCGCCCGGCGGCACCGCGCTGGTGGAAGAAAGCCTGTCGGAAGCGCTGGACTTCCGCCGCGCGATGCGCAAGGTGGAAAAGGACTACGGCCAGGACTGGTGGTTCACCGTCTGGGGCCCCGACCAGCTGACCGAAGACGGCATCGGCCGCCAGGACGACTGGGTGCTGCGCGCCAACGACGACTGGCACGGCTTCGGTAACCTGGCCACCGGCTTCAACATGCTCGACCCGATCAAGAGCACGCTGATCACCCCGGGCCTGGACATCAGCGGCAAGTTCGCGCCCACCGGCATTCCGGCCAGCATCGTCACCAAGTTCCTGGCCGAGCACGGTGTGGTGGTGGAAAAGACGGGCCTTTACTCGTTCTTCATCATGTTCACCATCGGCATCACCAAGGGCCGCTGGAACACGCTGCTGACGGCGCTGCAGCAGTTCAAGGACGACTACGACAAGAACGTGCCGCTGTGGCGCGTGCTGCCCGACTTCGTGGCCGCGCATCCCACGTACGAGCGCATGGGCCTGCGCGACCTCAGCCAATCGGTGCACGAGGCCTATGCCAAGGGCGACATCGCGCGCCTGACGACGGAGATGTACCTGTCCAACCTCGACCCGGCGATGAAGCCGGCAGACGCCTATGCCCGCATCGCCCACCGCGACACCGAGCGGGTGTCGATCGACGAGCTGGAAGGCCGCATCACCACCTCGCTGCTGACGCCGTACCCGCCGGGCATTCCGCTGCTGATCCCGGGCGAGCGCTTCAACCGCAAGATCGTGGAGTACCTCAAGTTCGCCCGCGACTTCAACAAGCGGTTCCCGGGCTTCCACACCGACGTGCACGGTCTGGTGGAAGAGAACGGCGAGGCCTACGTCGACTGCGTCAAGGCAGAGTAGCCCCTAAGGGGCTACACCACAAAGCGCCGGGCCGCCCCAAGCTTTGTGGCTCCCCCTCGGGGGGGCGGTCCGGGCGCAGCCCGGGCCTTGGGGGCTCCATCACACCACGTGTGAGATCAGCACCCCGGCGGCGGCCTTGCCGGCCGGCGTGGTGCCGGCCTGGGGCAGGCCGCCGTCGGGCTCGCGGCGCACCGCGATGCCCACGGCCATCATGTCCACCACCAGCAGGTGCAGGATGCGCGAGATCATCGACATGAAGCTCGATGCGTCCTCGCCATGGTCCACCGGCACGCACACCGTGGCCCGTCGCGACAGCGGCGAATGGCTGGCGGTGATGGCGATGACCGCCGCGCCACGCTCCAGCGCCACCGTGGCGGCGCGCACCAGCTCGGGCGGCTGGCCCGAGCTGCTGATGAACACCGTCACGTCCTGCGGGCCCAGCAGCTCGGCCGCCAGCGCCTGCGTCGACAGGTCGGTGTGCGTGCTGGACGGGATGCGGAAGCGGAACAGCTTGTGCTGAACGTCGGCCGCCACCGCGGTGGAATTGCCGATGGCGTAGATCTCGACCCGCCGCGCGCTGCGCAAGAGGCCGATGGCGCGGTCCACCGCTTCCACGTTCAGCGATTCGCGGAACTGCATGATGGCCGAGATGGTGTTGTCCAGCACCTTGGCGCACAGGTCGGGCGTGGCGTCGTGGCGGCGCACCTGGGCGCGCTGCACCGGGATGTTGCCGTTCAAACCTGAAGCGAGCTTGAGCTTGAAGTCAGCCAGGCCCTGCATGCCCAGCGTGCGGCAAAAGCGGATGACGGTGGGCTGGCTCACCTCGGCCATCTGCGCGATCACGCCCACCGGGTCGTTGAGCATCGCCCGCGGATGCGCCAGCACGAAGTCGGCCACACGCCCTTCGGCCGGCGACAGCGTGGGCCGCGCCGCACGCACGCGGTCGAGCAGCGGATTGCCGGCATCGGCGCCGGGCAGGTGGTCCGACAGCAGCGACGACACGCCCAGGAAGGCGGGATGCTCGGCTGTGACCACGTAGGTGGGAATGCGCGCCACATAGTCGGACAACCGACCCTTGTGCTCGAAGCGCTCACGGAAACCCGATCGCAGGAACAGGTTGCCCAGCCGCGGCACGATGCCGCCGCCGATGTAGATGCCGCCGGTGGCGCCCAGCATCAGCGCCACATTGGCCGCCACGGTGCCCAGCATGCGGCAAAAGCACTCCACCGCCGCCATGCACAGCGCATCGCTTTCGCCCATCGCGCGGCGCACGATCTCGGCCGCTTCCAGCGCGGGCGTCGGGGCGCCGGCCTCTGCGGCCAGCGCCCGGTAGGTGAGTTCGAGCCCTGGCCCGGACACCAGCCGCTCGGCCGAGACGTGCGGATGGTGCTGCCAGGCGAAGGCGAGGATCTTCATCTCGCGCTCGTCGCTGGGCGAAAAGCCGGCATGGCCGCCTTCGCTGGCCAGCGTGGACCAGCGGTCGGCGCCGCTGGGCACCAGGCCCGACACGCCCAGGCCGGTGCCCGGGCCAATGAGGCCGATCACGCCATGCTCCTGCGGCATGCCGCCACCCACCTGCATGCGGCCCGAGGCACCGATGTGCGGCAGCGCCATCGCCAGCGCGGTGAAGTTGTTGACCAGCAGCAGCGCGCTCAGCCCCAGGCGGGCCTGTGCATCGCGGATGGAAAAGGCCCAGTCGCGGTTGATCATGCGCACCCGGTCGCCTTCGATCGGATTGGCGATGGCCACCGCCGCATGCCGCGGCCGCAGCGCGGAGGGCAGGGTATTGATGTAGGCCTGCACCACTTCCACGAAGCCGCTGAAGCTGGCGCAGGGCAGCACGCTCACATGCTCGAAGCGGCCGGACACCTGCTCCACGCAGAAGCGCGCATAGGTGGCGCCGATGTCGGCCAGCAGGCGGGGTGCGCTGCGCGGCACGGGCGGGGGCGTTGAGCTCATCGTCGGGACGTGGAGGTCGTGCGGGATTTATCAGTTGTAGCAGATGGCGCGCGCCTATCGCTGCGGCGCGCGTTCCAGCAGCACCAGGCGCTGCGGTGCCAGCTGCACCTGCCCCCCTTGCACGACATGGGCCTGCCGGCTGTAGGCATCAACCAGCCGTTCACCTTCGGCGAACACGCCCGCCACGCTCAAGGGGCCGGCGGTCGTCACCTGCATCGCCACCACCACCGCATCGCCGCTGGCGGCATCCACCCGGCTGAAGGCATAAGGCGCGGCCTGCAGCTGCGCATGCCGGCCACGGGCGATGGCCACGTGCCGCTGGCGGAAGCTGCCGAGCTTTTGCCAGTGGGCCAGCAGCGCTGCATCCACGCTGCCCCAGTTCATGTCCGAGCGGGTGGCCTGCTGCTCGTCGCCGCGTGGCGCTTCCCCGGGCGGGCGGGCGGTTTCGTCGCCGTAGAAGATCTGCACGCCGCCGGGGGCCAGCATCAGCGCGGTGGCCGCCTCATGCAGGCGCGTGCGGTCGAACAATGTGGTGTCGTGCGAAGACACATAGGCCAGGTTGCTGAAGCCGGGCCGGCCGCCGTAGGTGGCGGCGTAGCTGGCAAACAGCGCCTCGGGCCGGGTGTATTGCGCCGCACGCTGCTGGAAGTCGAAGTCCAGCAGCGCATCGAAGCCGCTGTCGTGCAACGGCGATCGGCTGGGTCCCTGGCCCCAGTACTCGCCCACCATCCAGAAGGGCGCATCGTCGATCTTGCGCCGCGGGTTTCGCGCCTTCCAGTCGGCCAGCGCCTGGGTTGCTTCGCGCTTGAGTTCGGCCCAGGCCTCGGGCTCCACATGCTTGACGGTGTCGGCCCGGAAGCCGTCGATGCCGTACTCGCGCACCCAGTCGGTGAGCCAGCGCACCAGGTAGCCACGTACCGAGGTGTTGGGCAGGTCCACCGCACCGGTGTCGGCCTTGCGGCGCAGGAACTCAGGCAGCTTCACCGGCTGCGGGTTCTCGGTGCGAAAGTCGGGCAGGTGGGCCAGCTGCGAGGTGAGGTCGTCGCGGCCGGGGTCGGTGTAGCCGGGCAGGCCGGCACGCACCCAGTCGCGGCCCCACCATTGGCCGAACTCGAAGCTGTTGTAGTCGAAGAAGCTGTGATAGTTCTTCAGCGTGGCCTGCTCGCTGCCGGGCCACAGCACCTCGGGCAGCAGTTCACGCGCGGTCTGCAGGTCCAGGTAGCCGGGGTGGTTCATCACCACGTCGAACAGGATGCGGATGCCTTGTGCATGCGCCGCATCCACCAACGCGCGCAGGTCCTCGGGCGTGCCCATGGCCTGGTCGAGCCGGGTGTAGTCCAGCGCGTAGTAGCCGTGGTAGCCGTAGTGCTTGAACGAAGCCTGGCCGCCCTGCGTCCAGCCATGGATCTGCTCGTAGGGCGCGGTGATCCAGATCGCGTTGACGCCCAGCTGCTTGAACCAGCCTTCGTCCAGCTTCTGCTTCAGGCCGCGCAGGTCGCCGCCATGGAAGGTGCCGGCATCGTTGCCCGGCTCGCGCTGGCGGCCGTAGGCGTGGTCGTTCGTCGGGTCGCCGTTGGCAAAGCGGTCGGTGATGACGAAGTAGACGATGGGGTTGTCGGCAAAGCTGCCGGGCACCGCCGCGGGCCGTGCGGTGGCCGCGGCGGCCGGCACGGTGGCAGGGGTGGTGGCTGGCGGGGTTGCGGGCCCGGTGGCGGCGCAGGCGCCCAGCAACAGGGCTGCAGCCAGCGGCGCCAGGCGCAGCGCTGCCGCGCGCTGGCGCGCCTGGGGTGCGTGCGGCGGCTTCATCCCTTCAGGCCGCCCGAGGTCAGGCCCGAGACCATCCACTTCTGCGCCAGCATGAACACCACCGTGATCGGCAGGCCCGACAGGATGGCCGCGGCCGCGAAGTCGCCCCAGAGGTAGCGCTGCTCATACAGGAAGAGGCGCGAGCCGACGGCCAGCGTGAGCTTGCGCTCTTCGCTCAGCAGCACCGAGGCCACCGGGTACTCGATGATGGCGCCGATGAAGGCCAGCAGGAACACCACCATCAGGATGGGCACCGCCATCGGCAGCAGCACCAGCCGAAAGGCCTGCCACGGCGTGGCACCGTCCACCTTCGCGGCTTCTTCGATCTCCACCGGGATGGTGTCGAAGTAGCCCTTGATGGTCCATACATGCAGGCCGATGCCGCCGGCATAGGCCAGCAGCAGCGACCAGTGGCTGTCGATGCCGAAGGCCGGGAAAATGCCGCCCAGCCGGTCGAACACGGTGTACAGCGCCACCAGGGCCAGCACCGCCGGGAACATCTGGATCATCATCAGCGCCGACAGCGCCTGCGCCTTGCCGCGGAAACGCATGCGCGCAAAGGCATAGGCCGCGGTGGTGGACAGCAGCAGCACGATCAGCCCCGACATCGTGGCCACCTTGATCGAGTTCCACAGCCACAGCAGCACCGGGAAGGGCGGCTGCACCACGCGGCCGTCGGCCTCGGTGTACGGAATGCCCAGCGCCAGCTTCCAGTGCTCCAGGCTGATCTGGTCGGGAATCAGGCTGCCGCTGGCAAAGTTGCCCGGCCGCAGCGAGATGGACAGGATCATCAGGAACGGAAAGATCACCAGCGCGATGAGGCACACCATGAACACATGGGCGGCCACCACGCGCCAGCGGTGCGATTTGTCGAGCACCATGGCCATGGTCAGTTCACCTCTTTGGTCACGCGCGCGGCGCGCAGGTTGATCCACGACAGCAGCGCCACCATCGCGAAGATGACGGTGGACACCGCGGCCGCCAGCCCGAAGTTCTGGCCTGAATCTTCAAAGGCCATGCGGTAGGTGTACGAGACCAGGATGTCGGTGGTGCCGGCCGGAATCTTCGTGTCCAGGAAATCAGGCCGGCCGTTGGTCAGCAGGCTGATGAGCACGAAGTTGTTGAAGTTGAACGCGAACGCGGCAATGAGCAGCGGCGTCAGCGGCTTGAGCACCAGCGGCAGCGTGATGCGGAAGAAGTTGGTCAGCGGGCCGGCGCCGGCCACGGCCGAGGCTTCGTACAGGTCGGCCGGAATCGCCTTGATCAGGCCCATGCAGATGACCATCATGTACGGGTAGCCCAGCCAGGTGTTGACGATGAGCAGCATCGCCTTGGCCAGCAGCGGATCGGAGAACCAGGCCGGCTTGATGCCGAACAGCCCGTCGAGGATCAGGTTGATCTCGCCGAAGTTGTTGTTGAACAGGCCTTTGAACACCAGGATGCTGATGAAGCCCGGCACCGCGTAGGGCAGGAACAGCAGCGTCTGGTACACGCTGCGAAAGCGCAGGGCTTCCCAGGTGAGCAGCACCGCCAGCAGCATGCCCAGCGAAGCCGCGAACAGCACGGTGAGGCCGGCGAAGGCCACCGTCCAGCCGAAGATGCGCAGGAAGGGCTCGCGGAAGGCCTCGTCGGTGAAGATGCGGCGGTAGTGCTCCAGCCCGATGCCCACCTGGAAGCCCGGCTGCACCGCGGTGCCGTCGGCCTGCTCGTAAAAGCCGGTGCGCATGTTGGCCGTCAGCAGGCTGCCGTCCTGCTGGTTCTTCAGGCGGCCGGGGGCTTCCTGCTTGTACAAGTGGTTGACCGGGCCGAAGCTGCGCAGGCCGGTGCTGCGCAGTTCGCGGCCGTCGGGCATCTGCAGCGTGAGTGCCTTGAGGGCGGGCTGCAGGCGGATCACGTCCTTCAGCGGCAGCGGTTCGCTGCCGGCTTCGCCGCTGGCGGGCGTGGCCTTGACCTTGGCCGGCTCAGGCTTGTCCAGCGGCAGCGGGCCGGCCTGGAAGGCGGCGCCGGCTTCATCGTCCTGCAGCCGCAGCAGGTAGCCGCCGCCCTGGGCATACAGGCCGAACTGCAGGCTGGCGCCTTCGCCGGCGTAGGTCTCGTCGAGGAAGTATTGCGTCGCCCGCTCGAAGGACAGCAGGTTGCGCGAGCTGGCATTGCTGAAGCTCATCGACACCGTGTACAGGATCGGGAACACGACGAAGATGAGCACCGCGGCAATGCCGGGGAAGAGGTAGCGGTAGGCGTACAGCCGCTGCGAGCTGTACACCCAGGCCGCCACCGCCAGCGTGGCCAGGATGGCGCCGGCCAGCAGGGTTTCGCCGGCCACGTACACGGCCGTGAGCAGGTACAGCGCGCCCAGCGCCAGCAGCAGGCCCAGCGCGGGGCCCAGCCAGCGCAGCCGGGAGGCGGGCGGCGCCGCCAGGGCCGGCGCGCCCAGGGTCGAGGTCGTTTGCATGCTGCTGGCTGGCGCTGCGCTGCCTGAAGTCGCTTACTTGGCGGTGATGCGCTTGGCGGCGGCGTCGAGCGCGGCCTTGGGCGTCTGGCGGCCCTCGGTCACGTTCTGCAGCGCCGATTGCATCGACGACCAGAAGCGGCCCATCTCGGGGTTGTTGGGCATCGGCGTGCCGTCCTGCGCGCTGGCCATGGTCGCCTGGATGTTGGGGTTGGACTTCAGCTGGTCGTAGAAGGCCTTGGAAGCCGGCACGCCCAGCGGCACGTCGTCGTCGATGGTCTTCAGGCCGGCGGGCGTGAGCATGTAGTTCTCGATGAACTCCACCGCCACGTCGCGGTTGGGCGAAGCCTTGGAGATCATCGCGCCCAGCACGCCCACGTACGGCGTGGCCTTGGCACCGGCCACGGTCGGGATCTTGGCCACACCGAAGTTGATCTTCGACTTGCGCAGGTTGTCCCACGACCAGGGGCCGTTGATCATCATCGCCACCTTGCCCTGGTTGACGCCCGACTCCATGTCGGCATAGGCCGCGCCCTTGGGCATCACGCCGTCCTTGACCATCTGCGCCAGCAGCTCGGCGCCCTTGAGCGCGCCGGCATTGGCCACGCCGGTGTCGGTGGCGTCGTAGGTGCCGTCAGCCTTGGCCTTGAAGGCATAGCCGCCGTTGGCGCCCAGCAGCGGCCAGGTGAAGTAGGTGTTGGTGTAGTCCCAGAGGATGGCCTTCTTGCCCTGCGCCGACAGCTTCTTGTCCAGCGCGATCACTTCCTCGAAGGTCTTGGGCGGCGTGGGCACCAGGTCCTTGTTGTAGACCAGGGCCACGGCCTCGATCGACACCGGGTAGCCCCAGGTCTTGCCGCCGATGGTGAAGGCCTTCCAGCCCAGCGGGTCGATGTCGGCCTGCACCTTCTTCGACGGGGTGACGGGCTGCAGCAGGCCGGCGCCCAGCCACTCGCCCACGCGGTCGTGCGGCCAGATCCAGATGTCCGGGCCCTTGCCGGCGGCCGCGGCCTGCTGGAACTTGTTGGGCGCGTCTTCCGGGTGCTCGACCACCACCTGCACGCCGGTCTTCTTGGTGAACTCCTCGCCCACCTTGGCCAGGCCGTTGTAGCCCTTGTCGCCGTTGATCCAGATCAGCAGCTTGCCTTGTTCGGCCGCCTGGGCCATGCCGGCGGCGCCGGCCAGCGTGAAGGCGGCAGCCGCCGCGATGAGCCGGATGCGTTGACGTTGGATGGTCATGTGTGTCTCCTGGGTGAGGGTGGGAAGTGGCCGGCGCCCGGGTCAGGCGCGCGGCAGGGCCTGGCCGTTGGCGTCGAACAGGTGTGCGCGTTGCGGCGGCACGGCCAGCAGCGCGGTGTCACCGGCGGCCAGCGGGTTCTCGGGGTCGGCGCGCACCACCACCGCTTGCGCGGCGCCGGGCACGTCGAGGTGGAAGTAGGTGCTGTCGCCCAGGTGCTCGGCCGCCTGCACGCTGCCGCGCAGCGCATTGGCGGGCAGGGCGTCGCCGGAGGGCTGGGCGCCCAGGTGCTCGGGCCGCAGGCCCAGGGTGAGCGGGCTGCCGGCGGGCAAGGCGCGGGCATCGGCCGCCACCTGCAGCAGCGTGCCGTCGGCCAGGCGCACCTGGGCGCCGCTGGCATCGGTCGCGGCCAGCGTGGCCTGCACGAAGTTCATCTTCGGCGAGCCGATGAAGCCGGCCACGAACAGGTTGGCGGGCCGGTGGTACAGGTCCATCGGCCGGCCAACCTGCTCGATGCGGCCGGCGTTGAACACCACGATGCGGTGGGCCAGCGTCATCGCCTCCACCTGGTCGTGGGTCACGTAGATCATCGTGGTCTTGAGCTCGCGGTGCAGCCGTGCCAGCTCCACCCGCATCTGCACCCGCAGCGCCGCATCCAGGTTGGACAGCGGCTCGTCGAACAGGAACACGCCCGGCTTGCGCACGATGGCGCGGCCGATGGCCACGCGCTGGCGCTGGCCGCCCGACAAGGCCTTGGGCTTGCGCTCCAGCAGGTGCTCGATCTGCAGGATCTGCGCGGCGCGGGCCACGGCTTCCTGCTCCTGCTGCTTGCTGAAGCCGGCCAGCCGCAGGCCGAAGCCCATGTTCTCGGCCACCGTCATGTGCGGGTAGAGCGCATAGCTCTGGAACACCATCGCGATGCCGCGGCGCGCCGGCGGCACGTCGTTCACGCGCTCGCCGCCGATGAAGAGGTCGCCGGCGGTGATGTCTTCCAGCCCGGCGATGCAGCGCAGCATGGTCGACTTGCCGCAACCGGAAGGCCCGACGAAGACGGTGAATTCGCCATCGGGGATGTCGAGGTCGATGCCGTGCAGCGTCTCCACGTCGCCGTAGGACTTGCGCAGGCCCTTGAGTTGCAGATTGGCCATCGGCTTCGGTCTAGTCCAGCAGGGTTTGGAAGCAGGCGCCCCAGGCGGGCAGGTGGAAGGTGGCGCCTTCGCGCGCACCGGTCTGCGCGGGGCCAAAACCGTGCCCGGCCAGTGGCCGGCCGGCAGGCGCCTCGGGCAGCGACACGGTCACCGGCTCGCCGCCCAGATTGAAGACCGCCAGCACGCGCTGGCCGCCTTCGGCGCTGCGGCGCTCGATGGCCAGCACCGGCTCGGGCGCGTCCAGGAAGCGCATCTCGCCGTCCAGCAACGCAGGCTGCTGCTTGCGCCAGGCCAGGAAGCGGCGCGCGAAGTTCAGCACCGAGTCGGGGTCGTCATGGTTCACGTCCACCGCCAGCGCCGCATGTTCGGGCGGCACCGGCAGCCAGGGCGCTGACCCCGGCACGCGGCTGAAGCCGGCATCGGGCAGCGCATGCGCCCAGGGCATGGGCGTGCGGCAGCCGTCGCGGCCCTTGAACTCGGGCCAGAAGGCCAGGCCATAAGGGTCGCGCAGCTGCTCGTAGGGCACGTCGGCCTCGGGCAGGCCCAGCTCGTCGCCCTGGTACCAGCAGGCGCTGCCGCGCAGGCTCAGCAGCACGGCCATGGCCAGCTTGTTGTAGTGCGGCGGCGCGTCGGGGCCGCCCCAGCGGCTGCGCACGCGCATCACGTCGTGGTTGCCGACCGACCAGCAGGGCCAGCCGTCGCTCAGCGCCTGTTCCAGCTCGCTGACCTGGCTGCGGATGTAGCCGGCGCTGCTGTCGGTGGTGAGCAGATTGAAGCCATAGGCCATGTGCAGCTTGTTGCCGCCGGCGGTATAGGCCGCCATGGTGGCCAGCGTGGTGTCGCAGCCCACTTCGCCCAGGCTGGTGGCGCCGTGTTCATTCAGCAGCGCGCGCAGCCGCTCCAGGAAACGCAGGTTCTCCGGCTGCGTCTTGTCGTACAGGTGGCGCTGCATGCCGTAGGGGTTGCTCTCCTGCACCGACTTGGTGTCGCGCACCAGGGCCGGCGGGTTGTCGCGCAGCAGCGGGTCGTGGAAGTGGAAGTTGCAGGCGTCGAAACGGAAGCCGTCCACGCCGCGCTGCAGCCAGAAGCGCACGTCGTCCAGCAGCTGCTGCTGCACGGCTTCGCAATGGAAATTCAGGTCGGGCTGGCTGGCCAGGAAGTTGTGCAGGAAATACTGCCGGCGCCGGGCGTCCCACTGCCAGGCCGAGCCACCGAACACGCTCAGCCAGTTGTTGGGCGGGGTGCCATCGGGGCGCGGGTCGGCCCACACGTACCAGTCGGCCTTCGCGTTGTCGCGGCTGGCGCGGCTTTCCTTGAACCAGGCCGATTCGTCGGAGGTGTGCGACAGCACCTGGTCGATCACCACCTTCAGGCCCAGCGCATGGGCTTGCGCCACCAGGCGGTCGAAGTCGGCCAGCGTGCCGAACATCGGGTCGACGTCGCGGTAGTCGCTGATGTCGTAGCCGAAGTCCTTCATCGGCGAGCGGAAGAACGGCGAGATCCAGACCGCGTCCACGCCCAGCTCGGCGATGTAGGGCAGCCGATCGATGATGCCTGGCAGGTCGCCGACGCCGTCACCGTCATGGTCGGCGAAGCTGCGGGGGTAGATCTGGTAGATGACCCCGCCGCGCCACCAGGGGCGCTGCGGGCCGGAGGAAATCAGGCTCATCGGTTCGGCAGGCAAGGGATCGGAAGGCACGCAGCCGCCAGGGGTGGCGGCGGCTGCGGCCAGGGTACCGCGGTGCCTGGGTCAGGCCCCGCGGTGGTGGATCACCACCAGGCTTCGACCTGGATGCCGTAGGTCAGGCCGTCGTTCTTGGAGCCGAACACGCCGTTGGTGCCGGCGCCGTTGGCCGCGTCGTTCCACTTGGCGTAGGTGACGAAGGTGCGGAACACCGGGCGCGACCAGAAGCCGGGCGCCAGGGCCACTTGCGGCGCCACCGTCAGCTTGGTCAGGTGGGCGGTGTCCTTGCCGTCGGTCTTCACGCGGTCGTAGCCCAGTTCGGTCGCGATGCTGAAGTAGTTGTTGATCTGGTACTGCGGGCGGATGCCGGCGGTGAACCAGGTCGTCTTCGGCTGGTTGTCCAGCTTGACGCGCGAGAAGCCGGCCGTGGCCAACGCCGACCAGGGCGAGCCATTGGGGGCGATGTACAGCTGGTCGACCACGCGCCAGCTCGAGCCCTTGATGTCGTCGGTGGCGTCGCGGTAGTTGTTGACACTGGAGTCGCCGGCGCCGGCGTCCTTGCCCAGCACCAACGACAGCTTGTTGTAGCCGTCCAGGATGCCGGTCTGCTTGTGCTCGGCAAAAAACAGGAAGCCGCTGCCTTCGCCTCGGTTCTTGTTGCCCGCGCTGGTGCCCTTGATGGCCACGGCTTCGAATTCGATCGTGCCGCCCGGGTTCACCGGCAGGTCATACAGGCGTGCCGAGAAGCGGCTGGTGTTGATGCCGTTGACGGTGTCCGTCACCAGCGTGTCGTCGCCCTTGCTGTGGTACGAGAAAGCCATCTTGGCGCTGCCGACCGCGATGTCCTCGATGCCGCCGCCCAGGCCGCTGTTGTTCCAGTAGTAGTAGTCGTTGATGTGGACGTCATGGCGGTTGTAGTACCGCTTGCCGATCCAGATGCTGGCCTTTTCCAGGGCGCCAGGGCCGAAGAAGCCGCCCGCTTCGAAGTAGTTCTGGCGGCTGGCCAGGTCGAACTTGTCGCCCTTGGAGCTTTCGTAGTCCGAAGCGGCGTTGTTCTCGACCAGCGCCAGCATCAGGTTGTACTTGGCCCACACGCCATCGCTCTTGGTGAACGGCAGGGTGAATTGGCTCTCGGCATAGGTTTCGCACTCGTTGCCCAGGCGGTATTTGGCGCCTGCGCCCGGCAGGCCGAAGCACACCTGCTTGCCGCCTTCGGTGGAGCCGCCGGTGCCCGTGCGGACATAGCCCTTGTACTCCAGGCCCTGGGCCGAGACGGGGCTCACGGCGCCCATCGCAGCCACGGACGCGGCCGCTGCTGCGACCCATTTCATACGCATCTTCATCGCTCTCTCTCCTCGGGTGGACGTGTGTAGCCACACTACATGGCTGTGCTTTTCAGCCGACGGCGCGACTGTACGTAGCAAAACTACACAGAGTCACCGGGGAAAGTACTCAGGCCATTACAAGACAGTTACACGGGTAAACCCGGTGCTGGTGGGCCTTTGCAAGCGACTACGCTCCGCGCGCACGAGCTGCAGATGTAGCTTGACTACGTAGCGCACCATGCGTTGTAGTTATGTACTTTTGGAACATGGCTGCACGGCCAAGACCGTCGCAGACCCGCTGGGAGACCTTGGCATGACGACTTTCCACCCCCGCGGCCTGGCCGCCCTGGCCCTGGCTGCGGCCGCGCTGGCCGCCACCGCGCCCGCGCAGGCCGGCGTGCTGGACACCTTGTTCGGCAAGAGCGCCAGCTCGACCGACGGCGCAACGCCGGGCAGCACCCCAGGCCGGCGGCAATGGCTGCTGGGCGAATTCACCGAGCTGAACCTGCAGCCGCGGGAAGCCGGTGCGCCGGCCAACGAGCATCCGCAGGCGGTGCCGGCGGCTCAGATCCGCAACTGGCTGCAGGGCGTGGCCTTCATGCGCGGCAACAGCCGCGAGCCGCTGTTCGGTGCCGACGAGTCGTCGTCGCTGCCGCAGGTGATTGCCGATGCGCTGGCCGTGGCCACGCCGCAGGACGACCTGCTGCTGCTGAGCACCTCGCGCCGCGAGGGCGGGCTGCTGGGCACGCCCTACGGCCTGACGGCGCGCATCTTCGTGCAGGGTGGGGCGCTGCAGTTGATCGTCAACGATGCGCGGCTCGACTTCTACAACGAGTACCGCGGCGCGCGCATCCTGCCCACCTTCAAGTTCGGCAGCCGCAATGCCGCCGGCCATGCGCGGCTGAGCAGCCCCGATGCCACCTCGACCCGGGCCGACTGGCTGGCCTTTGCGCTGGCGCCCAGGGCAGCGATGCCGGCGGCCGCACCGGCCCCGGCAGGCGCAGTGGCGCCGGCAGCGGCGGCAGCGCCTGCACGTGCAGCTGCACCGGCGGCCGCACCCGCGGCCACGCCGCCGGCACCGGCAGCCGCTTCACGCGATGCGCGCTTCTATGACGAGCAGGAACAGCGCCTGCGCTCGCTCAAGCGTCTGCGCGACCAGAACCTGATCACCGAAGAGGAGTACCAGGCCAAGCGCAAGGAGATCCTGCAGGCGCTGTGAGCCGCTGCGGGGATGGCAGTCCCGCCGGGCCGTTCCAAGGGACTGCGCGCCCCCGGGGTCCGAAGGCCCCTTTCACAAGGGCCCGGGGGCAGCGAGCGCAGCGAGCTTGGGGGCTGACTCAGCTGGCGGGGCTCTCGGGCACGCCGCTCATCACGCGGCTGAAGCCGCCGTCCACGTAGGTGATCTCGCCGGTCACGCCGGCGGCCAGGTCGGACAGCAGGAAGGCCGCCACGTTGCCCACGTCGTCGATGGTGACGTTGCGGCGCAGCGGGGCGTTCTGCTCCACCACCTCCAGCATCTTGCCGAAGCCCTTGATGCCGCTGGCCGCCAGCGTCTTGATGGGGCCGGCCGAGATGCCGTTGACGCGGTAGCCCTTGGGGCCCAGGCCGGCGGCCAGGTAGCGCACGCTGGCTTCCAGCGAGGCCTTGGCCAGGCCCATGGTGTTGTAGTTGGGCACGGCCCGCTCGGCGCCCAGGTAGCTCAGCGTCAGCAGCGCGGCGTTCGGCCGCAACTGGCCGGCGGCAGCCTTGGCCAGCGCCGGGAAGCTGTACGAAGAGATGTCGTGCGCGATGCGGAAGGCTTCGCGGCTCAGGCCTTCGAGGAAGTCGCCCGCTATCGCCTCGCGCGGCGCAAAGCCGATGGCGTGCACCAGGCCGTCCAGGCCTTCGGGCCAGGCCGTGCGCAGGTCGGCGAACAGACGCTCGATCTGCTCGTCGCTGCCCACGTCGCAATCGAAGATCAGCGACGAGCCGAAATGGCTGGCCAGTTCGGTGATGCGGTCCTTGAAACGCTCGCCGACGTAGCTGAAAGCAAGTTCGGCCCCTTCACGGTGGCAGGCCCGCGCGATGCCGTAGGCGATGGAACGGTTGGACAGCACGCCCGTGATCAGCAGCCGCTTGCCGGCGAGAAAACCCATGGTGTCTCCGTAGCTCAGGTCAGGAAAGGGGCGTGATTCTGGCATGTCCACTGTTCTTCAGTACCCGGGGTCTTGGCGTAGGTACCCAGGCGCAGTACAATCCGCATTTCCCTGGAAACACCGTGTGCTCCCAACCGGGCGGATTCTGTTCCTGCCCTTTTTTTTTGCTCGAACGCTTTCTTAGATGACCTGGCAGTCTGCCGTCGAACGTACCGTCACTGGGCTGGGTTACGACCTGGTCGACCTCGAACGCACGGGGGGTGGACTCCTGCGCGTCACGATCGACCGGGTGCCCGGCCATGCGTACCCCGAAGGCCTGGGCGCCAGCGAATTCGTGACGGTGGAGGACTGCGAAGCCGTGACGCGGCAATTGCAGTATCTGCTCGAAGTTGAGAACGTCGAATACGCACGGCTGGAAGTTTCGTCGCCGGGGCTCGATCGGCCTTTGAAAAAATCGGCCGACTACGAGCGTTTTGCCGGCGAGGCGATCGACCTCACGTTGAAACTGCCTTTCCAGGGGCGCAAAAAGTATCGCGGCATCCTGTTGCCGCGCGACGGTGGGTGGCGGCTGCTGCTGGACGACAACGCCGGGGCACCGGTGCGCGCCGGTGGCAAGGCCACGGCGAAGTCCACCAAGTCCGGCAAGTCGGCCAAGGCCGATGCGGGTGAGGCGCCCACGCAGCCTGCGCTCGACTTCGCGCTCGACGAAGTGCGCGAGGCGCGGCTGGTGCCCGTCGTCAATTTCAAAGGTCGCCCGGCTGCTCCTGCGCAGCCAGAGGTGCATGGAGGTCCAGAAGAATGAACCGCGAACTGTTGATGCTGGTCGATGCGATCTCACGCGAGAAAAGCGTGGAGCGCGACGTCGTGTTCGGCGCCGTCGAGGCAGCCCTGGCGTCGGCCACCAAGAAGCTGCACGGCGGCGAAGTGGACATCCGCGTTCAGATCGACCGCGAAACGGGCGAGTACGAGACCTTCCGCCGCTGGCACGTGGTGCCGGACGAAGCCGGCCTGCAGATCCCCGATGCCGAGATCCTGTTCTTTGAAGCCAAGGAACAGATCGGCGACATCGAGGTGGACGACCACATCGAAGAGCCCATCGAGTCGGTGCCCATCGGCCGCATCGGTGCGCAAGCGGCCAAGCAGGTCATCCTGCAGAAGATCCGCGACGCCGAGCGTGAGCAGCTGCTCAACGATTTCCTCGCCCGTGGCGAGAAGATCTTCGTGGGCACCGTCAAGCGGCTGGACAAGGGCGACATCATCGTCGAGAGCGGCCGGGTGGAAGGCCGCCTCAAGCGCAGCGAGATGATCCCCAAGGAAAACCTGCGCACCGGCGACCGTGTGCGGGCCTTCATCGCCGGCGTCGATCCCACCGTGCGCGGTCCGCAGATCATGCTGTCGCGCAGCGCGCCCGGCTTCATGATCGAGCTGTTCGCGCAAGAGGTGCCCGAGATCGAGCAGGGCCTGCTCGAGATCAAGAGCTGCGCCCGTGACCCGGGTTCGCGCGCCAAGATTGCCGTCGTGTCGCACGACAAGCGCGTCGACCCGATCGGCACCTGTGTCGGCGTGCGGGGTTCGCGGGTCAATGCGGTCACCAACGAGCTGGCCGGCGAGCGCGTGGACATCGTGCTGTGGTCGGAAGACCCGGCCCAGTTCGTGATCGGCGCGCTGGCCCCGGCCAACGTGCAGTCGATCGTGGTGAACGAAGAGCCGCATGCGATGGACGTGGTGGTGGACGAGGAGAACCTCGCCATCTCCATCGGCCGTGGCGGCCAGAACGTGCGCCTGGCGTCTGAATTGACAGGCTGGCGCATCAACATCATGACCGCCGAAGAATCGCAGGCCAAGCAGGCGGCCGAAAGCGACGTGATCCGCAAGCTCTTCGTCGAGAAGCTCGACGTCGACGAAGAGGTGGCGGAGATCCTGATCGCCGAAGGCTTCACCAGCCTGGAAGAAGTGGCGTACGTGCCCATGCAGGAGATGCTCGAGATCGAGAGCTTCGACGAGGACACCGTCACCGAGCTGCGCACCCGTGCCAAGGATGCGCTGCTGACGATGGAGATCGCCCGCGAGGAAAGTGTCGAAGAGGTGTCGCAGGATCTGCGCGACCTCGAAGGCCTGAACCCCGACCTCATCGCCAAGCTGGCGGGGGGTGGGGTCCACACCCGCGACGACCTCGCCGACCTCGCCGTCGATGAACTCACCGAGATCACCGGTATGGATGCCGATCAGGCCAAGGCGCTGATCATGAAGGCGCGCGAACACTGGTTCACCGCCTGACCCTCACGCACGGACACCGATTGATCGCCCATAGCCAGTACGCCACCAGCGCCCCCGTTTTCCAAGGATCTTCACAATGGCAGTGACCACCGTCGCCCAATTTGCCGCCGAGCTCAACCGCCCGGCCGCGACGCTGCTCGAGCAGCTGCAGTCCGCCGGGGTGCGCAAAGTCTCCACCGACGACCAGCTCACCGACGCCGACAAGGAACGTCTGCTCGGCTTCCTGCGCACCAGCCACGGCAACACCGGTGGCGATCGCAAGAAGATCACGCTGACGCGCAAGAGCACCAGCGAGATCAAGCAGGCCGATTCCACCGGCAAGGCCCGCACCATCCAGGTGGAAGTGCGCAAGAAGCGCACCTTCATCAAGCGCGACGACGCCCCGGGCGGCGACGAGGCGGGTGCGCCTTCGGCCGCCGACGAGGCGCTGGAGCTGCAGCGCCGCGAAGAAGAAGCCCAGCAACAGGCTGAGCTGCTGCGTCGCCAGGAAGAAGAGCTGGCCGAAAAGCGCCGCCTGCGTGAAGAGCAGGAACGCGCGGAGCGCGAAGCCGCCGAAGCCCGTGCCCGCGAGGCGGCGGAAAAGGCGGCTGCCGAAGCCGCTGCCGCCAAGGCCGCCGAAGAGGCCGCCGCCGTGGCCGCCAAGGCTGCTGCGGCCAAGCCCGCACCGGCGCCTGCTGCTGCACCGGCGCCGGCCCCTGCCGCACCGGTGGCCGCTGCCGCACCCGCGGCCGCCAAGCCCGCCGATGCGCCCAAGCCGGGCCTGCGCGTGGTCAAGGCCGCCGACACCGACGCCGCCGAGAAGCAGCGCCTGCTCGACCTCGAAAAGCGCCGCCGCGCCGCCGAGGCCGAGGCTGCCGCCATCCGCGCGATGATGAATGCGCCCAAGAAGGTGCTCATCGCCAAGAAGCCGGAAGAGCCGCCCAAGCCGGCCGCCACGGCCGACAACGCCATCAAGGGCACCATCCACAAGCCGGCCGCCAAGCCGGGCGCTCCGGCGCCCGCGGGTGCCGCCACGGCCGCCAAGCCCGGCGAGAAGAAGTCGGTCAAGTCCGAGAAGCTCTCGTCCAGCTGGGCCGACGACGCCAAGAAGCGCGGTGCCGCGCCCAAGGGCCGCACCGACGGTGCCGCCGCGGGCCGTCCGGGCTGGCGTGCGCCGCGTGGCCGCGGTGGCCGCGACCGCAACGACGGCGGTGGTTCCACCTTCACGCCGCCGAGCGAGTTCGTGCAGCAGGAAGTGCACGTGCCTGAGACCATCTCGGTGGCCGATCTGGCGCACAAGATGTCGGTCAAGGCCGCCGAGGTGATCAAGCAGCTGATGAAGCTGGGCCAGATGGTCACCATCAACCAGCAGCTGGACCAGGAAACGGCCATGATCCTCGTCGAGGAAATGGGCCACAAGGCGCTGGCGGCCAAGCTGGACGACCCGGAAGCCTTCCTGGAAGAAGAACACGCCGCGAGCGACAGCGAAACGCTGCCGCGCGCCCCGGTGGTCACCGTCATGGGTCACGTCGACCACGGCAAGACCTCGCTGCTGGACTACATCCGCCGCAGCCGTGTGGCCGCGGGCGAAGCCGGCGGCATCACGCAGCACATCGGCGCTTATCACGTCGAGACGCCGCGCGGCATGATCACCTTCCTGGACACCCCGGGCCACGCGGCCTTCACGGCCATGCGTGCCCGTGGTGCCAAGGCCACCGACATCGTCATCCTGGTGGTGGCGGCTGACGACGGCGTGATGCCCCAGACCAAGGAAGCCATCCACCACGCCAAGGCGGCCGGCGTGCCGCTGGTGGTGGCGGTCAACAAGATCGACAAGCCCGACGCCAACCTGGAGCGGGTCAAGAGCGAGCTGGTGGCCGAAGAAGTGGTGCCGGAAGAGTTCGGCGGCGATTCGCCGTTCGTGCCCGTCTCGGCCAAGACCGGCCAGGGCATCGACGACCTGCTGGAGCAGGTGCTGCTGCAGGCCGAAGTGCTGGAGCTGAAGGCGCCGAAGGAAGCGCTGGCCAAGGGCATCGTGATCGAAGCCCAGCTGGACAAGGGCCGCGGCCCGGTGGCCACGGTGCTGGTGCAGTCGGGCACGCTCAAGCGCGGCGACGTGGTGCTGGCCGGCTCCAGCTATGGCCGCGTGCGCGCCATGCTGGACGAAGACGGCAAGAACACCCAGGAAGCCGGTCCCTCGATCCCGGTCGAGATCCAGGGCCTGACCGAAGTGCCGCAGGCCGGCGACGACTTCATGGTGCTGAGCGACGAACGCCGCGCCCGTGAAATCGCCACCTTCCGCCAGGGCCGCTACCGCGACGTGAAGCTGAACAAGCAGCAGGCCGCCAAGCTCGAGAACATGTTCGAGAACATGGGCGAAGGCCAGGCGCAGACGCTGGCGCTGATCGTCAAGGCCGACGTGCAGGGTTCGCAGGAAGCGCTGGCGCAGTCGCTGGTCAAGCTCAGCACCGCCGAGGTCAAGGTGCAGATCGTGCACGCGGCCGTGGGTGGCATCAGCGAGAACGACGTCAACCTGGCCATCGCCTCCAAGGCAGTGATCATCGGCTTCAACGTGCGTGCCGATGCGGGCGCCCGCAAGCTGGCCGAGAACAACGGCGTCGACCTGCGCTACTACAACATCATCTACGACGCGGTCGACGAGATGAAGGCGGCGATGAGCGGCATGCTGGCGCCGGAACAGCGCGAGGAAGTCATCGGCACCGCCGAGATCCGCACGGTGTTCGTGGCCTCGAAGATCGGCACGGTGGCCGGCTGCATGATCACGGCC
Organism: uncultured Aquincola sp.; assembly: GCF_964001545.1. Taxonomy (NCBI): domain Bacteria; kingdom Pseudomonadati; phylum Pseudomonadota; class Betaproteobacteria; order Burkholderiales; family Sphaerotilaceae; genus Aquincola; species uncultured Aquincola sp. The sequence goes on along the minus strand of NZ_CAXFDV010000569.1, from coordinate 14,277 downwards.
GGTGTGGTGCGCCGCGACGCGCGCTTCCGCCTGCTGCGCGACAACGTGGTCATCTACACGGGCGAAGTCGATTCGGTCAAGCGGATGAAGGACGACGTGCGCGAAGTCAAGGAAGGCTTCGAGTGCGGCGTGAAGCTGAAGAACTACAACGACATCGCCGAAGGCGACCAGCTCGAATTCTTCGAGATCAAGGAAGTGGCACGCACGCTGTAAGCACGGCGGGCTCTTTCCCCGAACCCCGCCGCCCGCAAGGTGGCGGGGTTCGTGCTTCTAGGGCCGATAGGACAACCCCATGCGACACAAGAAAGCGATACCCAACCGCAGCCTGCGGATCGCCGACCAGATCCAGCGTGATGTGTCGGAGCTGATCCGCGACCTGAAGGACCCGCGCGTGGGCATGGTCACCGTCACCGGCGTGGACATCACGCCCGACTACGCCCATGCCACGGTGCGCTTTTCGCTGCTGGTGGGCCAGCCCGAGGAATGCCAGGCCGCGCTGAACGAGGCCGCCGGCTTCATCCGCAATGGCCTGTTCAAGCGGCTGCAGATCCACACCGTGCCCACGCTGCACTTCCAGTTCGACCGCACCACCGAGCGCGCGGCCGAGCTGAATGCGCTGATCCGCCAGGCCAATTCGCAGCAGGCCAAGGACTGACCGTGCAGGACGCAGTACCCCAGGCCGCACCGCGCCCGCCGCGCCAGCGCATCCAGCGCCGGCCGCTGCATGGCGTGTTGTTGCTCGACAAGCCGCTCGGCCTGTCGAGCAACGACGCGCTGCAAAGGGCCAAGCGGCTGCTGCGTGCCGAGAAGGCCGGCCACACCGGCACGCTCGATCCGCTGGCCACCGGGCTGCTGCCGCTGTGCTTCGGCGCGGCCACCAAGTTCAGCCAGGTGAGCCTGGAAGCCGACAAGACCTACCGCGCCACGCTGGCGCTGGGCCGCACCACCACCACCGGCGACGCCGAGGGCGAATTGCTGCAGGAGCAGCCGGTGCAGGTGGACCGCGCCGCGATCGAGGCCGCCTGCGCCCGTTTCACCGGCCCCATCTCGCAGGTGCCGCCGATGCATTCGGCGCTCAAGCGCGACGGCAAGGCGCTGTACGAGTACGCGCGCGCCGGCATCGAGGTGGAACGTGCACCGCGGCAGGTGGTGATTCACCACATCGACATCATCGAATGGCAGGCTGCGACGCTCGTGATCGACGTGCGTTGCAGCAAGGGCACCTACATCCGCACCCTGGCCGAGGACATCGGCCAGGCGCTGGGCTGTGGTGCCCATCTGGCGGCCCTGCGGCGCACCGGCAGCGGTCCGCTGCGGGTGGCCGATGCCGTCACGCTTGAACAACTCGCGGCGCTCGACGAGGCGGCCCGCGAAGCGCTGCTGAAGCCCGTCGACTGGCTGTTGTCCGACTGGCCCCGCGTGGCCTTGCCGGAAGACGAAGCCGGTCGTTTCCTCACCGGCCTGCGACGGCGCGTGCGACTGGCCGATGCGCCAGCCGTGCGCGTGTACGGCCCGCAGCCGAGTGCGTTTCTCGGCAGCGCACACATCGCGTCGGGTGAATTGATCGCCGACCGCCTGCTCAGTCCCGTCGAGGTGCAGGGCCTGATTTCCTGAAAGAACGTTCCATGACCAAGCAGATCCGCAACATCGCCATCATCGCCCACGTCGACCATGGCAAGACCACCATGGTCGACCAGCTGCTCCGCCAGAGCGGCACCTTCGCCGAACACGAGAAGGTCGTCGACACCGTGATGGACAACAACGCCATCGAACGTGAACGGGGCATCACCATCCTGGCCAAGAACTGCGCCGTGAGCTGGGAAGGCACCCACATCAACATCGTCGACACCCCGGGCCACGCGGACTTCGGCGGCGAGGTGGAGCGTGCGCTGTCCATGGTGGACGGCGTGGTGCTGCTGATCGACGCGCAGGAAGGCCCGATGCCGCAGACCCGCTTCGTCACCAAGAAGGCGCTGGCGCTGGGCCTCAAGCCCATCGTCGTCGTCAACAAGGTGGACAAGCCGGGCGCCAAGCCCGACGCGGTGATCAACGCCGCCTTCGACCTGTTCGACAAGCTGGGCGCCAACGACGAGCAGCTGGACTTCCCGGTGGTGTACGCCTCGGGCATCAACGGCTGGTCGTCGCTGGAAGAGGGCGCGCCGGGCGAGCAGTGGGGCCCCGACATGTCGGCCCTGTTCAACACCGTGCTCAAGCACGTGCCGCCGCAGCAGGGCGACGCTTCGGCGCCGCTGCAGCTGCAGATCTCGGCCCTCGACTACAACAGCTTCGTCGGCCGCATCGGCGTGGGCCGCATCAGCCAGGGCACCATCAAGCCCGGCATGCAGGTGGCGGTGATGGAAGGCCCGGACGGCAAGTCGGTCAACGGCCGCATCAACCAGGTGCTGACCTTCCAGGGCCTGGACCGCGTGCAGGTGAGCGAAGCCGGCCCCGGCGAAATCGTGCTGATCAACGGCATCGAGGAGATCGGCATCGGCGTGACCGTGACCGATCCGCTGAACCCCGCGCCGCTGCCGATGCTCAAGGTGGACGAGCCGACGCTGACGATGAACTTCTGCGTCAACACCTCGCCGCTGGCGGGCCGTGAAGGCAAGTTCGTCACCAGCCGCCAGATCTGGGATCGCCTGCAGAAGGAACTGCAGCACAACGTGGCGCTGCGCGTGACCGAGACCGACGAAGACGGCATCTTCGAAGTGTGCGGCCGCGGCGAACTGCACCTGACCATCCTGCTGGAGAACATGCGCCGCGAAGGCTACGAGCTGGCCGTCTCCAAGCCGCGCGTGATGTTCAAGGACATCGATGGCGTCAAGTGCGAGCCGATGGAGCTGGTCACCGCCGACGTGGAAGAAACCCACCAGGGCGGCGTGATGCAGGCGCTGGGCCTGCGCAAGGGCGAGATGATCAACATGGAGCCGGACGGCCATGGCCGCGTGCGCCTGGAGTACCGCATTCCGGCCCGGGGCCTGATCGGCTTCTCGAACGAGTTCATGAACCTGACCCGCGGCTCGGGCCTGATCTCGTCGATCTTCGACGGCTACGAAGCCCACAAGGGCGAGATCGGCGGCCGCAAGAACGGCGTGCTGATCTCGATGGACGACGGTGAGATCTTCACCTACGCGCTGGGCAAGCTGGACGACCGCGGCCGCATGTTCGTCAAGCCGAACGACCCGGTGTACGAAGGCATGATCGTCGGCATCCACAGCCGCGACAACGACCTGGTGGTCAACGCCACCCGCACCAAGCAGCTGACCAACTTCCGTGTCAGCGGCAAGGAAGACGCGATCAAGATCACGCCGCCGATCGACCTGACGCTGGAATACGGCGTCGACTTCATCGACGACGACGAGCTGGTCGAGATCACGCCCAAGAGCATCCGCCTGCGCAAGCGCCACCTGAGCGAGCACGAGCGCAAGCGCGCGGCCCGCGAGTCCAACTGAGCCTGAGGCAGTGGTCGTGACGCACCGTCGGGCCGTGGCCACGATGCTGCTGGTCACGCTGCTGTGGAGCATCGCCGGGGTGGTCACGCGCCACCTCGACACCGCAGGCAGCTTCGAGCTGACCTTCTGGCGCAGCGCCGCCAATGCAGTGGCGCTGACGCTGCTGCTGGGCTGGCAGCGCGGCTTTGCCCAGCTGGGCCGCGAGCTGCGGCAGGGCGGCCGGGTGCTGTGGCTGTCGGGCCTGTGCTGGACGGTGATGTTCACCTCCTTCATGGTGGCGCTCACGCTCACCACCGTGGCCAACGTGCTCATCACGATGTCGCTGGCGCCCCTCTTCACCGCGCTTATCTCGCGCGCGCTGCTGGGCCAGCGGCTGCCGGGCCGCGCCTGGGCCGCCATCGTGGTGGCCGGCATCGGCGTGGCCTGGATGTACGGCTCGCAGGTGGGCGGCGGCAGCCCGCGCGATGCGGTGGGCACGCTGGTGGCGCTGAGCGTGCCGATCGCCGGCGCCACGATGTGGACGCTGCTGCAGCTCAATGCCCGCGGGGCGGTCAGCGGCCAGGCACCGGCCGACATGACGCCGGCGGTGCTGATCGGCGCAGTGCTGTCGTCGCTGCTCACGCTGCCCTTGTCCTTGCCGTTCCAGGCTTCGGCCAGCGACGTCGGCTGGCTGACCATGCTGGGCGTGGTGCAGCTGGCCATTCCCTGCGTGCTGGCGGTGGCCGCCGGCAAGGTGCTGCGCGCGCCCGAGGCAGCGCTGCTGGGCCTGCTCGAAATCATCTTCGGCGTGGCCTGGACCTGGCTGGGCACCACCGAGTCACCCACGCCCGCGGTGCTGGGCGGCGGCGGCTTGGTGCTGGCCGCGCTGGTGGCCAACGAGGCCATCGCGCTGCGCCGGCCGGCCACCGCGGCCAAGGCGGCGGCATGAAGCTGCACGCCAACGGCCTGGGCATCGAGGTCGACGTGCAGGGCCCGGCCACGGGCATGCCGCTGTTGCTGGTGATGGGCCTGGGCATGCAGCTGGTCGGCTGGCCGCAGCCGCTGGTCGATGCGCTGGTGGCGCAGGGCTTTCGCGTCATCCGCATGGACAACCGCGACGCCGGCCTGTCCGACGGCTTCGACCACCTGGGCGTGCCCCACATCGGCTGGGCCGCCACGCGCCACATGCTGCGCCTGCCGGTGCCCACCGCCTACACGCTGGACGACATGGCGAAGGACGCCTGGGCGGTGCTGGATGCGCTGGAAGTGCCTGCCGCGCATGTGTGCGGCGCCTCCATGGGCGGCATGATCGCCCAGCACATGGCCTGGCAGCAGCCGCAGCGCTGCAAGAGCGTGACGCTGGTGATGACCACCACGGGCGCCCGCCACCTGCCGCGGCCCACTTGGGCGGTACAAAAGGCCATGATGAGCAAGCCGCCCAGCCGGCGTGACCGTGAGGCCTTGATCGCCCGCGCCGAAAACCTGTTCCGGTTGATCGGCAGCCCGGCCTACCCGGCGCCGGCCGCAGCGCTGCGCGCGCAGGTCAGCGCCTCCATCGACCGCGCTTACCGGCCTGCCGGCGTGGCCCGCCAGATGGTGGCGGTGCTGGCCGATGGCGACCGCAGCCGTCGCCTGCAAGCGGTGCAGCAGCCGGTGCACATCATCCACGGTGCGGCCGACCCCTTGCTGCCGGCCGCCGCGGCGCGCGACCTGCTGCGCCACCTGCCGGGCGCCACGCTCGACCTGATCGACGGCATGGGCCACGACCTGCCGGCCGAACTGCTGCCCCGCCTGGCGCAAGGCATCGCCACCAACGCCGCGCGCGCCTGACACCCACCATGACTGCCGACGCCACCCCGAACCCCGCGGCCTTTTCGCCCTGGCGCCTGAACGTGGCGCCGTGCATGGACTGGACCGACCGCCACTGCCGCCTGCTGCACCGGCAGATCACCCGCCACACACGCGTGTACAGCGAGATGGTGACCACCGGCGCGCTGCTGTTCGGCGACGTGCCGCGGCACCTCGACTTCAACGACGAAGAGCATCCGGTGGCGCTGCAGCTCGGCGGCAGCGAGCCCGAAGACCTGGCCAAGGCCGCGAAGCTGGGCGCGCAGTGGGGCTACGACGAGATCAACCTGAACTGCGGCTGCCCGAGCGAGCGGGTGCAGCGCGGTGCTTTCGGCGCCTGCCTGATGGCCGAGCCCACGCTGGTGCGCGACTGCGTGGCGGCGATGCGCGCGGCGGTGGATCTGCCGGTGACGGTCAAGCACCGCATCGGCATCGACCAGACCGAGAGCTACGACTTCGTGCGCGACTTCGTCGGCACCGTGGCCGAGGGTGGCTGCGACGTGTTCATCGTGCATGCGCGCAATGCCTGGCTGCAGGGCCTGAGCCCGAAGGAAAACCGCGAGATTCCGCCGCTGCGCTACGAGCATGTGTACCAGCTCAAGCGCGACTTTCCGCAGCTGACCATCGTGCTCAATGGCGGCGTGAAAACCCACGAAGAGATCGCCACCCACCTGGCCCAGGTGGACGGCGTGATGCTGGGCCGCCAGCCGTACCACGAGCCCTGGACCATGGCCGACTGGGACGCGCGGTTCTTCGGCGACACCAGCCGCGAAGGCCTGACGCGCGAGGCGGTGGAAGCACAGATGGTGGCCTACATGGAGCGCCACATCGCCCGCGGCGGCGCCTGGCCGCAGGTGGCGCGGCACATGCTGGGCCTGTGGAACGGCACGCCCGGCGCCCGCAAGTGGCGCCAGGTGTGGAGCGATCACTCGCTCAAGGCGATGTCGCCGGCCGAGGTGGCGGCGCGCGCCTCCGCGGTGCGCAGCGGCGCGGCCATCTCCAGGTCGGCCGTGAGTGCCTGAGCGGCCAGCCGCACGGCCAGCTCCGGGAACTTCATCGGCAGCACTTCCAGCACCGTGGCCAGGCCGCGCTGGAACAGGTCTTCCTTGTCGGCGCGGGTGAGCTTGAAGTTCACCGGCGAATGCCGGCCCACGTCCACCACCACGGTGCGCGGCCAGTGCCGGGCATTGACGAACTCGCGCGAGATCGTCGTCATGAAGGTGCGGATCAGCATCAGGATGTAGCCCGGCAGCGGAAACAGCGGCCGGCGGCGCGGCGCGTCGTCCACCTCGGTCGCGCGTTCACTGCGCAGGCGGAACAGGCACACCGGCGTGTTGTCGCCGGCCCAGTCGCGGTGCAGCGCGTCTTCGCTCAGGATGCTGCCGTCCACCAGCAGCTTGTCGCCATGCGGCTGAAAGGCAAACAGCAGCGGAATGCCCATCGAATGCCGCACCGCGCGTGCCACCCTGTAGTCGGGCGTGTGTTCGCGGTCGAACACCACCGGCTCGCTGCGGCGCACGTCGGTGGCCACCACCGCCAGGTCCAGCGGCAGGTCCTTGAAGCACACGCCGCCCAGCAGCTCGTCCAGCCAGCGCTCGAAGGTGTCTCCGCTGGTCAGCCCGCCGTGGAAGAAGAGTTGGTAGAGCGAGAAGCCCTTGAACCGGCTGAACTCGATGTCCAGCGCCAGTGTGCGCAAGCGCTCCGGCGACCACCCGGCCGCATGCAGCGCCGCCACGATGCTGCCGCCCGACACACCCACCAGGCGCGGCAGTTCCACGTTCATCTGGTGCAGTGCCGTGAGGACACCCACGTGCGCAGGCAGCCGCGTGCCGCCACCGGCCAGCACCGGCACCAGCCGCAGGGGCGGACTCTCGGGTTCTCGCTTCATGCCTGCAATTTGCCTGCACCACGGCGCGGTGATCACGCGATAAGCAGGCGGGCCATGCACCAGAAGCGCGCATGGCGCGCCTCAAGTTCAGGCGGGAGGTGGGGCTACACTCAACACGAGCGGAATCGGAGTCACCATGCCCACCCCTCTTGAGCAGGTCACCAGTCAAGCCATTGCACTATCGGCCGAAGATCGAGCTCGGCTTGCAGACCTCTTGCTTGCTTCGTTGCCCGACGGCTCCACCGAGCCACTTGGGGCAGCGTGGGACAAGGAGATTCACCGCCGCGTCAATGCCGTCGCATCTGGTTCGGCCCGGCTGTCTTCTGCGGCTGATGTGCATGCCGAGGCGCGCAAGATCTACCAGCGGTGAAAGCCGTTTTCTACCTGGATGAGGGTCGGGAAGAGTTTCTCCACGAGGTTGCCTACTTCACGTCCGTCAGTCCGCTTGTGGGCCGACGGTTCGCCGAAGCCGTGCAGAAGGCGGAGGCGCTGGCGGCCGAGTTCGCTGACGCTGGTCTTCCCTACAAATTTGGTACGCGGCGCGTCTTTCCTGGGAAGTTCAAGTTTTCGATCATGTACCTCAGCCAGGATGATCAAATCGTCATCCTGGCCATAGCGCCATTCCGCCGAACACCTGGCTATTGGCGCTCGCGCGTGGTTGCAGCTTCCCATCAGCCCCCGGGCGGGACCGCCGGCTGAGTCACCCGCTCCTGGCTGCCGCGCCCCGGCCAAGTGGCCAGCACCAGGCCCAGCAGCGCCAGCGCAAACGCACCGGCCTGGGCCGGGCTGAAGCGTTCGCCCAGGAACACGATGCCGACCACCGCCGCGCTGATGGGCAGCATCACGGTGAACACGCCGGCGCGCGAGGCGGGCACCTGGCGCAGCCCGGTCATCCACAGCCACACCGTCCACATGCTGGCGGCCAGCGCGTAGAACAGCAGCAGCACCCACATCGAAGGCGCCACGCTGCCGAAGTCGAAGCTCAGCGCCTGCCAGATGCCCAGCGGGGTGACCAGCGCCAGCCCCCACAGGTTGACCAGCGCGCTGATGCGCTTGGCCGACACGTTGCCGGTGAGCCGCTTGCCGATGACCACGTAGCTGGCTTCACACACCACCGCACCGCACAGCAGCAGGTTGCCCAGCAGCGAGCCGGCAGCCGCGCCGTCGGGCGCCTTGCTCAGCGACACCAGCGCAATGCCCAGCACCGCGCAGGCGATGCCGGCCACCACCCGCGGCGTGATGCGCTCTTTGAGGAACAGCCACGACAGCACCGCCACCACGCCCGGGATGGCGGCCATGATCACGCCCGCGGCCAGCGCGGTGGTCAGCCGCACGCCGAACAGCATGCAGATGGAAAACAGGAAGTTGCCGAGGAAGGATTCGAGGAACAGCAGCTTGCGGTCGTGCGGCGACAGCGGCGCTTCACCCGGCTGGCGGCGCACCCAGTGCGCCATGGCCACCGCGGCGATGCCGAAGCGCAGCCAGGCCAGCAGGAACACCGGCAGCACCGCCACCAGCAACTTCGACAAGCCGACGTAGCTGCCGACCAGCGCCATGCTGGCGGCCAGGCAGGTGTAGGCGATCCAGACGGGGCGGTGCGGGGTGGCGATGGCGGTCAAAACGGGGGCAGGGGGCTTCAAAACGCGCTAGCGTACCTTGTCCATTCGCAGTCCAGCGCCACGACCGCTCGCGTGGCGTTCTTCGCCAGACTGTTACGGCGGACTTTGCGGAAGACGAACTGGCGAATGACCACTGCGAACACAGGCTCCACCCGCGAGTGCGTCTTGGACTTGATGCGGTTAACGATGCGCTCCAAGTCCGCCAAATGCCCGATGCCCCTGACCGTCTGATTCCTTCGGTCCTTGGCCTTCGGTGCATTGGCTGCGATCAACCCGCAAGGCAGACCCTATTCAGCGTTGCCCCAAGTACAAGAGAGGCGCCGGCCACCGGCGTGCGTTATGGCTCCTTCTTCGCGGCTTTGACCGGAGCAGCCTTCTTCGGCAGGCTCTTCTTGACGGCCACGCCCCTATTCGGCGGGGTCTTCTTGGGGGCCGCTCGGAAGTCGTCAGGCGTCGTCGCATCAATACCGATGACGCGCAGGTAGCGCGTTCGGTCCTTGGCCTCAAGCTCCTGCGCCTTTTCCGTCAGGATCGCCAGGACCTGTTGGAAGTTCAGCTTCTTCATTGTCTTCGAGTCAGTCCACTCGCGCCCCTTGGTCTGCAAGACCAGCACCAGGAAGCCCGAGGTCGCCTTTTGGTGGCGCATGTACTGGCCAACCAGTTGCCTTTCCAACGCGACCAAGTAGTCGTCCAATGTCCAGCGCTCGGACATCTTCAGCTCGATGGACGCGCGCCAGTCGTTCTTGCTGCACAGGATGTCCCGGCGCTTCGACTCGGCCGTATGAGACTCGACGGTCACGGAGTACCGCGCGCGCGCATGATGGTTCAGTTCGCTGGCGAGGAGCTTCTGGAAGTGCGCCTCCAGCGCCATGCCCGCCTTCTCGCCGTCCTCTACCTTCTTGTTTGCTCGCGTGAAGTCGAGCTCACTGAAGAAGCTGCGAAGGCTGTGCTCGCCGCGTTCGACGTCGTACTGAACAGCGCGGAGGTCAGCGTGCACGGCCATCGCGAACGAAGTCGTATCGGTGACATCCCCACGGAAGTTCTCCTCGAACTTCGGGTAGTTCACTTGCGCCAGCGGCTCCCGAGTGAGCTGTCGCTCGCGAAGCTCGAACTGCGTTTTCTTGATGTACTCGATAGTGAAGTCACCCGCGGGTAGCGCCCACCGGATCCGCTCCAGCGCGCTGTACGCTGCTTGCGACGTTGCTGCAGCGATTCCGCTGATGATTGCGCCGCGGAACCGCTCTGCGCTGTCGCGAGGGCCTGGGTGGTAGGAAACGCCCTCCGGCCGGTCCACGTCATACTTCGGATCGACCGCCCACCTCGTCCATAGGTACAGGTCTTCAAGCGCCAAGATGCCATGGTCGCTCCCCATGGCAATACGCCCCGCGATGCCCTCGCGGTCGCGACCGAATGCAGCGGCGAGGTCAAAGATGAAACGCTTCACGGCCAGCGGGTCCAATGGGCCCCAAGCGCTGACGGCATTGCGCCACCGCAGCGGACTCTGAATGAACCAGCGGGTGGCCCAGGTCAGCGCATGTTCGCGCTGCGCGCGCAGGGCCTCGTCGACTGAATCAGCCAGAGGCGAACAGTAAGCGGCCGTCATCTTCTGCAGCGCCAGGCGCTCGAAGTCATCTTGCGGGACCTTGCCTGGCACCGAGAGGGCGGCCTTCAGCAAGCGATTCACCACGTAGTCGCGCGACGGATTCACAGTTGCAAGGTGTGTCCATGCAAGGCCTGCGAGCGCTTCTTGGACCCGTGCAGGTGCGTCAGGAATGGATGCCAGTAGGTCTTCGGCATGCTTCCTGGATGTAGCGCCGTTCGCTGCCTCGCCCGCAATTGCAACCAGCTCAGGAACCGAGGCGGCCGGATATGCCTCGACGAGAGGCCAGAACCACTTCGGATAGCCATTTACTTCGAGGAGAGCGTAACGAAGGGCCCGCCGCACTTCCGCCTCGGTGAGAACTGGAAGCGCCGTCCCATCCCCAAGCTCAAGCTTGAGACCCTGCAAGCCGGCTGCAGTGATGTGGAACTTCGAGTTCGGCTCGGCCTCCTTGAAGGTCGGGTCCTTGTAGCGCCAGAGTCGGCTCATGCCCTGTCGGGCAGCGGCAGCAATCCTTGCTCCGGCGGCTTGCTCGAAGGCCTCGAAGTCGACCTCGCCGTACCGAGACGTGCGATTTGTCTGAAGCAGCCACCCGGCAATCCACTCTAGCGCCGGGGTATCCGTCCCGTCAGCCAGTGCGTTCAAGCGGTCGGTGAGCTGCCGCTTCGCTTTGGGGCCGACGGTGAGCTTCTCGGCCTTCGGCTTGACTGGCTTAGGCACGGGCTGCTGTGCGATGGCCTGCGCGTGTTGAGCCTGCCACTCTGAATACACGCGGGTGAGCTGCGCGTCGTTCACTTGAACAACGTCCTCGGGCGTGTACGTAGTAGGGCAAAGAAAACCAACAACCGCTCGAAGTAGGTCTTCGTCACTGAGCTGCCTCTTCAGGGTGGACTGCAGCACTGCGATGCGAACAGCGGCATTCGCATCTACCGCCGACCTCAGCTCCTGGATTGCGCTGCTCTGCAGGTAGCGGTCGTGGATGTCCCGAGCCGCAACGAGGTACAGGCGAGCGACCTTGACCGCCTGGGCGCCAACCGTGCGCACTACCAAGGCTTCGAGAACCTTAGCCACGAGGTCGACGTACTGTTGATCCTCGCGATTCTGCTTGTTCGTCACCTCTCTCTTCACCATGCGCACAACGAGCCCGCGCGCCAGGTGGTACAGCTGGCCATCCGTTGCCTCGGAAAGCATGCGTCCCTTCTCCAGGGAATAGGAAAGCTGGAACCCGCGCGGCCCGGCCAGGAACTGGTTGTCTACCATCACGGCGACATCACGGGGCGAGAAATAGCTCCATCCCAGCTCCCGCAACAGGAGGCTGACCACGCCTTCGCGCACTGTGGTGCTGGCCACTGCAGCAGCGGCGAGAGCCGCAAGATCGGCAGGCCGACGCAATGCAAGGAAGTAGCCGACGTCACTGCTGTCCGAAAGGACGAGGTCAAACTTGGACCCGTGACGCTTGAGAAGCTTTGCCCGCAAAGGCTCGATCTTGCACGCGGTAGCAATGTCGAGCAGGACGTCTCGCGCCCAGTAGTTGTCCTGGTACCGGTCGTAAAGGCTCGCGATGGTCCCAGCCAATCGGTCGGGCCCCGCCTGCCAGAAGTTCTCGGACGTCAGCCGGAACATGGTGCGGCCGATGTGGTCGCCCTTTTCCACCAAGCGCTTGATGCTCTCCGTCAAAGCGTCCTGAGCCGCCTTGGTCGGGACGGCTGGATTGCGCAGGTCACCGAAGAACGCCAACGCCTGCGGGTCCTTCTGCAGGATGACCTCGCGGCAATGCGCGTTCAGCGTGGCGAGCCATCCCAACATCGGCAAGAAGGCACGCTGCACGCCTTGCTCGCCGCTGGCCGCAGCCCAGGTGAAGTTCTCAAGGAGCCGCTCCGCCTGGTCCGGCGAAGCCACCAAGCCGGCGAGCCGTTTGGCCGCGAGGAACGGCGTGAGCTCATCGGGATAGACCTTGACCTGGTGAAAGCCGGCGTCAATGAAGAGCTGGGAGCTCAACAGCGCCTTGATGCCTGCCTCGTGAAGCATCGGAGACGCAATCAGCCTGGCTGACAGGGCCGTTTCAGGAATAGCCAGAGTCGCCTCGGGCATTTCGATGTTCACCATCTGGCACACAGCCGACGCTGAGGCCAGGCGCTGAGCCGCACCGGTCAGGACCTCCGGCGCAGGGCTGCCGGCGTCAACGAGCCGCTGGTCAGCGCCACGCAGAGTGCCGATGGCGTTCAAAACGCGCTCGAACACCTCGGTCAGGGAATCCGGCGGATTGGCCACCATGTCGATACGAGCAAGGATGTCCAGGCCGCCCGGGCTGCGGACGAAGCCCGCCAAGCCGCGCTCACTGGCAATCTCAATCAGTTGTTCGGCATTCAGGTCCGGGTATCGCCCCGTGAGGTACACGGCAGCTTGATCATCTTCGAGATGGGCCATGGAGAACAGGTGAACCGGCACCGGCTCTGGTGCCGGTGCCACGCTGGTCGCGCCGCCCGTACCGAAAGACCCCGGTCCACCAGAGCTCTCGATAGGCTTCGGCGCAGGCTTTGAAAGCAGCTCCGAGAGCTTTGCGAAGACGCCTGCGGTGAGGACTGCCGGCCGAGTCGAAATCACCCACCGGACATACTCGTTGGGCCAGCCGAGTTCGTCAGCAACGTCCCCAACAAGGTGGCTGATGCTTTCTGCCTTACCAACAGCGGCCGCCTCATCCAATGAGTCGACAAACACCGTGATGCGGCTGACTGGCGCTGCCTTCCACGTGCGATAGGCGTCGCGGTCACCGCCGGTCAGTGCCTTATCGAGACTGCCGCGATCCGCGAGTTGGCGCAGCGCGATGAACACGGCGGTTTCGCCGCTCGCACGTAGTCGCGCCGCTTGTTGGCGCATCTCGGTGGTCTTGCCAAAGTTCGCCGCTGCAACGATGACGCTACTTCGGTTCTCGAGCACCTTAGCCCACGCCACTTGCTTGCCACGCAGTTGCGCGGCGATGAGCTCGTCCTGATCGTAGTTCTCACGCTCGACGAAGCGCCGATTCAGATCGTAGTAGGCCAACTGTTCCTCCGCCGGATTTTTTCTGGTTTTTTGTGTCAGGCAGTTTAGCCATCGCGCCCACGCGAGAGCATGGGGGTGATGCCTCGCAAGATCGGGCGACGGCGGCCGTGAAACTACTTCGGCAGGCGTCCGCTTGGAAGTGCACGGAGGCACCTTTGAGCGAAGTTGTTGGAGATGTCGAGCTGCTCGGCCAGCTGGTTGTGAATTCCAGCTGGTCAAGCAGCAGGCTTGCCAGACGGGGCGGCCGACCAGACTTGTTCCCTGACAGCTGGCCCCGCAGGTTAGTCAGCACGCTGATGGGCTTGGCCGACACATTGCCGGTAAGCCGCTGCCGATGACCGCGCAACTGGCTTCAGAAGGGGTGATGTAGAGCGCCGATAGCGGTCAAGAGCGAAGGTACTCCGCAGACTTCAGAACGCGCAAGCGTACCTTGTCCACTCCCAGTCACTCACATGGCGCGCATAGGCCAGCCACTCGGCCTGCTTGGCGGCGATGAACTCGCCCGCCAGCACCGGGCCCAGCGCGGCCTGCACCACGGCGTCGGCCTGCAGCGCGGCCACCGCCTCGGCCAGGCTTTGCGGCAGCACCGTGATGCCCAGGCGCTCACGGTCCGCCGCCGGCAGCGTGAACAGGTCCAGCTCGCAGGCCGGCGGCGGGGTCATCTCGCGCTCGATACCGTCGAGGCCCGCGGCGATCATCGTGGCCAGCGCCAGGTACGGGTTGGCCGAGGCATCGGGCAGCCGCCATTCGAAGCGGCCGGGCAGGGTGCGCACCAGCGCCGTGCGGTTGTTCGGGCCCTGGGCCACGAAGGCTGGCGCCCAGGTGGTACCGGTGATCGAAGGGCCC
>NZ_CAXFDV010000568.1:0-3415 GCF_964001545.1 uncultured Aquincola sp. | reverse complement strand
TGCTCACCGCCGGCAATGCCAACCTGCTGATGGCGCACGGCACGCCCACCCAGCGCGAGGTGTTCGCCAAGAACGAATTTGCCGGTCGCTGGTTCGGCACCATGTGCCTGAGCGAGCCGCAGGCCGGCTCCAGCCTGAGCGACATCGTCACCCGCGCGGTGCCCGATGGCGAAGGCTTCGAGCAAGACCCGCTGGGGCCGCGCTACCGGCTCACCGGCAACAAGATGTGGATCTCGGGCGGCGAGCACGAGATCACCGAGAACATCGTGCACTTGGTGCTGGCCAAGATCCCTGGCCCCGACGGCAAGCTGCCGGCCGGCACCCGCGGCATTTCCCTTTTCATCGTGCCCAAGCGGCTGGTCGACCCTCAAGGCCAGCTGACCGGCGAGCGCAACGACGTTGTGCTGGCCGGCCTGAACCACAAGCTCGGGTACAGAGGCACGACCAACACCTTGCTCAACTTCGGTGAGGGCAAGCACCAGCCCGGCGGCCGGGCCGGCGCCATCGGCTACCGCGTGGGCGAAGCCGGCCAGGGCCTGCGCTGCATGTTCCACATGATGAACGAGGCCCGCATCGGCGTGGGCTTCGGCGCCGCCATGCTGGCCGCCGCGGGCTACGAGGCGAGCCTGGCCTATGCCCGGGACCGCAGCCAGGGCCGCCCGGTGGGCCCCGCCGGCAAAGACCCGACGCAGCCGCCGGTGCGGCTGATCGAGCATGCCGACGTCAAGCGCATGCTGCTGGCGCAAAAGGCCTATGTGGAAGGCAGCATCGCGCTGGGCCTGTACTGCGCCCGCCTGGTGGACGAGCAGCACACCGGCACGCCCGAGGCCGCCGACGAAGCGCGGCTGCTGCTGGAAGTGCTGACGCCGATCGCCAAGAGCTGGCCCAGCGAGTGGGGCGTGGAAGCCAACAGCCTGGCCATCCAGGTGCATGGCGGATACGGCTACACCCGCGACTTTCCGGTGGAGCAGCACTGGCGCGACAACCGCTTGAACATGATCCACGAGGGCACGCACGGCATCCAGGGCCTGGACCTGCTGGGCCGCAAGGTGGTGATGGATGGCGGCGCGGGCCTGAAGCTGCTGGCCGCCCGTGTCAGCGACACCGCGCAGCGCGCCGGCCAGGTGCCCGGCCTGGCCGAGCGGGGCAATGCGCTGGGCGGCGCGCTGCAGCGCGTGGGCGCCGCCACCAAGGCCGCCTGGGCCACCGGCGTGCCGGAAGAAGCGCTGGCCAATGCCACGCCCTACCTGCAGGCTTTCGGCCATCTGGTGCTGGCCTGGCTGTGGCTGGACATCGCGGTGGCGGCCCGTGCGGCCGGCGCCGCGCTGCCCGAGCCGCGGCTGCAAGGCACACTGTCGGCCATGCATTACTTCTTCGACTTCGAACTGCCGAAGATCGACGCCTGGCTGGCGCCGGTCGCTGCCCGCAACGCCCTGACGCGCGAGATGCGCGACGACTGGTTCTGATGGCGGAGGCGGCCATGAAACCGCAAACCGTCGAGAAGCTGGTGTGGGTGCTGGTGTACGGCGGCATCGTGCTGGCTGCGCTGGGCTACTTCGTGGCCCGCACCGACGAGAACATGGGCCTGGTGATGCAGCTGTTGGGTGGCGTGGGCGTGGCCGCCGGCGTGCTGCTGATCTGGTGGCGCTCGCGCATGGAACGCCGCTGACTTGTCTAGACAACCGAGGTGCGCATGAGCACGAATGTTCTGAAGCTGTTCGACCTCACCGGTCAGGTGGCCCTGGTCACCGGCGGCTCTCGCGGCCTGGGGCTGCAGATCGCCGAGGCCCTGGGTGAAGCCGGCGCCAAGTTGATGTTGACCTCCCGCAAGGCGGCCGACCTGGAAGAGGCGGTGGCCCACTTGCAGGCCCGGGGCATCGATGCCCGCTGGATCGCGGGTGATGCCGCCAAGCCCGAAGACGTGCAGAAGGTGGTGGACGAGACCATGGCGCGCCTGGGCCGCATCGACGTGCTGGTCAACAACGCCGGTGCCACCTGGGGTGCCCCGGCCGAAGACCATCCGCTGGAAGCCTGGGACAAGGTGATGAACCTGAACGTGCGCAGCCTGTTCCTGTTCAGCCAGGCGGCGGCGCGCGCCAGCATGATCCCGCGGCGCTCGGGCCGCATCATCAACGTGGCCTCCATCGCCGGCCTGGCCGGCAACCCGCCGATGATGAAGACGGTGGCCTACAACACCAGCAAGGGCGCGGCGGTGAACTTCACCCGCGTGCTGGCCGGTGAATGGGGCGCCTACGGCATCAACGTCAATGCGCTGGCGCCGGGCTTTTTCCCCAGCCGCATGACGCACGGCCTGCTGGCCACGGTGGGCGCCGAGAAGATGGCCGCCGCCGCACCGCTCAACCGCCTGGGCGACGACGACGACTTGAAGGGCGCGGCGCTGCTGCTGGCCTCGGCCGCGGGCAAGCACATCACCGGCCAGGTGATCGCGGTGGACGGCGGCGTGAGCGCGGTGTTCGGTGGCTGAGCCCGAAGCCACGACCACGCCCGGCAGCGCGCTGCCGTCGCTGGTCCACATTCCTTTTCTCGCCCACCTGGGCTGCGAGCTGCGCCGCTTCGACGGCGGCCAGTCGGAGCTGGTGCTGACGCTGCGCGAAGAACTCACCAACGCCTGGGGCATGGCCCACGGCGGCGTGACCATGACGCTGCTGGACGCGGCCATGGGCCATGCCGCCCGCAGCCCCGACGAACCCGGCGGCGAGCCGCGCACCGGCGTCGTCACCATCGAGATGAAGACCAGCTTCATGCGCCCGGGCCTCGGCCGGTTGCGGGTGCAGGGGCGGGTGGTGCACCGCACCGCCACCATGTCATTCTGCGAAGCCAGCGTGCTGGATGAGAAGGGCGCGCTCGTCGCCCACGGCACCGGCACTTTCAAGCACCTGAAGTCCCTCACCGTCGGCGGCATGAAGGTGCGCCGCGGCGGCGCTTCCGACTGACGGCACAGACCTCCACAGGAGAAGACCATGACCACGATCAACCGCCAGATCCACCTCGTCTCGCGCCCCACCGGCGAGGCCACCGCCGACAACTTCAAGCTGGTGGAAGCCAGCGTGCCCGATGAGCTGCAGGACGGCCAGGTGCTGGTGCGCCACCACTACCTGAGCCTGGACCCGTACATGCGCGGCCGCATGAACGACACCAAGAGCTACACCGCGCCGCAGGCCCTGAACGAGGTGATGGGCGGCGGCACCGTGGGCGAGGTGGTGGCCTCGAAGAACTCGGGCTTTGCGGTGGGCGACAAGGTGGTGGGCATGGGCGGCTGGCAGGAGTACCAGTTGCTGGGCGGCGAGACGGGCGGCGACCTGCGCGGCACGCTGCGCAAGGTGAGCACCGAGCATGTGCCGCTGCAGGCCTACCTGGGCGCGGTGGGCATGCCCGGCGTCACCGCCTGGTACGG
>NZ_CAXFDV010000567.1:0-1967 GCF_964001545.1 uncultured Aquincola sp. | reverse complement strand
GATGGTGGCCAGGTAGGGCAGCATCGACAGCAGCTGGCTGGAGACTTCGACGCCGGCGCCCTGCAACGCGAACTGCAGCATGGTGACGCCGCCGAACAGATAGGCGCCAAGCAAGACCCGCGCCGGCCGCCAGGTGGCGAAGGTGGTGAGGGCCAGCGCGATCCAGCCGCGGCCGGCCACCAGGCCCTCCACCCACAGCGGCGCATACACCACCGACAGGAAGGCCCCCGCCACGCCGCACAACGCGCCGCCGGCCAGCACCGCGCCGAAGCGGATCAGCCGCACCGGGTAGCCCAGCGCATGGGCCGACTCGGGCGATTCGCCCACCGCGCGCAGCACCAGGCCGGCGCGGCTGCGGTAGAGGAACCACGACAGCGCCAGCACCAGCGCGATGGCCACGTACACCATCCAGTGCTGCTTGAAGAAGGCGGGGCCGATGAAGGGGATGTCGGCCAGGCCCGGCACCTCGAAGGGCACGCGGTCTTCCAGCTTCTTGCCGACGAAGCTCACGCCCACGAAGGCCGAGAAACCACCGCCGAAGAGGCTGAGCGCCAGCCCGGTGGCGTACTGGTTGGTGTTCAGGCCAATGACCAGCAGCGCGAACACCGCGGCCATCAAGGCGCCGGCGCCGGCACCGGCCGCAAAGGCCAGCACGTCGCTGCCGGTGGCCAGCGCGGTGGCAAAGCCGGCGATGGCGGCCACCAGCATCATGCCTTCGGCGCCCAGGTTCAGCACGCCGGCCTTCTCATTCAGCAGCAGGCCCAGGCCCGCCACCGCCAGCGGCGTGCCCGAGGCCAGGGTGGCCGCGATCAGCAGGGCGATCTCGTTCACGGCTGCACCTCCTTCAGTTGCGCGGCGGCAGGGGCGGCGGGTGCCGCCACCGCGCGCGGCGCCGAGCGCCACTTGACGCGGTAGGTGATCAGCGTGTCGCAGGCCAGCAGCAGGAACAGCAGCGAGCCCTGGAACACGCCGGTGAGCGCATTGGGCAGGCCCAGGCGCGACTGGCCCAGCTCACCGCCGATCAGCATCATCGACAGCAGCACGCTGGACAGCACGATGCCCACCGGATGCAGACGGCCAACGAAGCACACGATGATGGCGGTGAAGCCGTAGCCGGTGGACACGTGCGGCGTGAGCTGGCGCAGCGGGCCGGCCGCTTCCATCGCGCCGGCCAGGCCGGCCATGCCGCCGGAGATCAGCAGCGCCGTCCACAGCGACTTGCGGGCCGAAAAGCCCGCATAACGCGCGGCCGCCGGTGCCAGGCCGCCCACCTGCAGCTGGTAGCCGCGGTAAAGGCGGAACAGGAAGATCCAGAACACCGCCACCATCACCAGCGCCACCACGATGCCCCAGTGCAGCCGGGTGCCGGGCAGCAACTGCGGCAGCCAGGTGCTGGCGTCAAAGGTCTTGGTCTGCGGGAAGTTGAAGCCCATCGGGTCCTTCCAGGGCCCGAACACCAGGAAGTTGAGGAACTGCTGGGCCACGTACACCAGCATCAGGCTCACCAGGATCTCGCTGGCGTTGAAGCGGTCGCGCAGCACGGCCGTGACCGCCGCCCAGGCCGCGCCGCCCACCACGCCGGCCAGCAGCACCAGCGGCGAGTAGAGGCCGCGGGCGCCGGTGATGCCCTGGCTGGTGAGCCACAGCGCCACGCCGCCGCCGGTGATGGCGCCCAGCAGGAACTGGCCTTCGGCGCCGATGTTCCACACGTTGGCCCGGTAGCACACCGCCAGGCCCAGCGCGCACAGCATCAGCGGCGTGGCCTTGAGCAGCACCTCGGCGGTGGCGCGCAGGCCGTTCAGCGGCTCGACGAAGAAGATGGACAGGCCGCGCACCGGGTCCTTGCCGAGCGCGATGAAGAGCAGGCTGGCCAGCACCACCGTGAGCGCCAGCGCGATCAACGGCGAGCCGAGCGACATCACCTTGGAAGGCTGAGGGCGCGCCTCAAGCTTGAGCATGTTGCACCT
>NZ_CAXFDV010000566.1:0-6960 GCF_964001545.1 uncultured Aquincola sp. | reverse complement strand
GTCGCGGCAGCTGAAGCTGATCCAGCCGCTGCGGGTGCTGCCGGCGCGCAGCTGGTCCATCAGCCGGGCGAGCGCCCGCGCCTCGGCCAGGCAGGGAATGGTTTCGCAGGCCAGCAGGTCGGCGCCGGCCGCGGCCAGCACCTGCAGCCGCGGGCGGTGGAAGTCCATCAGCGCGGCTTCGTCCAGGCCGTAGTCGCCGCGGTATTCGGAGCCGTCGGCTCGCATCGCGCCATAGGGCCCCACCGAGGCGGCCACCAAGGGGCGGCGGCGGCCGGCGGCGGCCGGCTCCTGCATGAACTGCTCACGCGCCTCCATCGCCAACGCCACCGCGCGCTGCATCAGCGCGGCGGCTTCGGCCTGGGGCAGGCCGCGGCGGGCGAAGCCCTGGAAGCTGGCCTGGTAGCTGGCGGTGGTGGCCACGTCGGCGCCGGCGCGGAAGTAGTCCAGGTGCACCTGGCGGATCAGCTCGGGCTGCTCCAGCAGCACGCGGGCCGACCACAGCGGGTCGTTCAAGTCGGCGCCGCGGCGCTCCAGCTCGGTGGCCAGGGCGCCGTCCAGCACCAGCTGCGGCTGCTGCTGCAGCCAGTCGGCAATCGGGTTGGCTCGGGTGTCGGGCATGCGGTCTCCTGGGCGCAGTGGTACCGGCTCAGCGGCCGATGGCGTCGCCGAAGTACTGGGTCATGAGCTTGGCATGGGTGCCGTCGGCACGCACCTTGGCCAGGCCTTCGTTCAGCTGGGCCAGCAGCTCGGCATTGCCCTTCTTGACGACGATGCCGTACTGCTCGGGCACGAAGCTGGTATCGCTCACCGTCTTGAAGCGCTGGCCGTTGTTGGCCACGTAGTGGGCCACCAGGCCGTTGTCGGCCACCACGGCATTCACGCCGCCGGCTTCCAGCTCGCGCAGCGCCAGCGGAATGCTCTCGAAGCGGCGGATCAGCGGATTGGTCTTGCCCATCAGCTTGGACACCACCTCGTCGCCGGTGGTGCCGGTCTGCACCGCCACGCGCAGCTTCTTCAGGTCGGCCATGCTGCCGACCTTGGCGTCCAGCGGCACGGCGATCAGCTGGCTGGCGTCGAAGTAAGGCTCGGTGAAGTCCATCGTGGGCTTGCGCTCTTCGGTGATGGTGATGGCATGCATCAGCGCATCGCGGTCGCCCTGGGCCAGCGCATTGAACATGCCTTCCCACGGCGTGGCGACGAACTTCACCTGCAGGCCGGCGCGTTCGGCAATGGCCTTCATCAGGTCGATCTCGAAGCCGACGATCTCGCCCTTGTCGTCCTGCCATTCGAAGGGCGGGTACACCGGGTCGGTGCCCACCACGATGACGCGCGGCGCCGGGGCGGCTGCGGGCTGCGAGGCGGCCGCAACGGCGGCCGGTTCAGCCGGCTTGCCGCAGGCGGCCAGCAGCAGGGCACTGCCCAGGCAGGCCAGGGTGAGACGGCGGGACAAAGGCGCAAAGGTCATCGGTGAAGTGGCTGCAAAGGGGGGGTGCAACATTCTGGGCAGCCACAGCGCGGCGCACGCGCAAAGCGGCCAGGGCCTGCGCGGCCAAACGGCGCAGGCGAAGGCTGCAGCGCAGCCAAGCCGCACACGGCGCTTGCGCCGATACTTTGCGCGATGACGACGACCCCCGACCCCCTGGACAGCTTCGACCGCCAGATCCTGGACATCGTGCAGCGCGACAACCAGCGCAAGGCCGAGGCCATCGCGCAGCAGGTGGGCCTGTCGGCCTCGGCGGTGCAGCGGCGCCTGAAGCGGCTGCGGGCGCAAGGCGTGATCCGCGCCGAGGTGGCGGTGCTCGACCGTCAGGCCGTGGGGCCGAGCGTGACGCTGATCGCCGGCATCGAGATCGACCGCGACAACTACCCGGCGCTGGCCGCCTTCCGCGCCTGGGCGGCGCGCGAGGATGCGATCCAGCAGGTGTACTACGTGACCGGCACCACCGACCTGGTGGCCGTGGTGATGGCGCGCGACATGGCCGCCTACGACGCGCTGTGCGAGCGGCTGATGACCGACATCCCGCAGATCCGCCGCATCAACACCCAGGTGGTGATCGATGCGATCAAGGTGGGTCTGCAGGTGCCGGTGTGAGTCACAAAGGCGCGCCGCCCGCAGCGAGTTGGGCTGCCGCGGCGGCAGCATCACGCTCCTCCACGGCCTCGGCGATCAACGGAGCGAAGCGGCGAAGCGCCGTCAACGTGATGGCCCCCGAGTCGTACTGAGCCAGCCACTCACGCCGTTGCCTCAAGATCCTCTCGTCATGCGCCAGATGCAGGTTCTGCACAGTGTCGAGGGCCCTGCGCCGAAAGCGTTGCGGAATGTTCGCCTCGACAGCGACCAGTTGCAGCGAAGGCAGCAGGATCTTGAACCAACCCGCCTTGACGCTGCAGGGGTCCAGCACCTCGCCACTCTTGCTCTTCGCGCTGTTGATCCAGCCGGAGACGTAGCGATAGTTTTGCCACTCGTACGCCAGCGCCTCGTGGGTTGACACCGGCTTGACATGGTCCACTGTGCCGCTGGGCTCGTACATGGCGCCGTAGCCACAGCGGTCGTCGAATGCAGCGGCCAGGTGCATGCGAAACGGGCTCCACAGGTCTTTCACCCGCTTGTGCTTGCGCGTCGCCTTCGGGTGAGCTGCCAGCCAGGCGGCACCCCTTTTGTACAACTTCCGCTTGTCAACGGGAGTCACGATCCGAGCTCGCGGCGCTGGGTTGAGACGATCCAGCGCGGCCAGAAGGTGTCATGACCCGGCAGCACGCGACGCAGTTCCTGATCAATCTTCTTGTGGGTGTTCAGGTTCGCCGGCAGGTCTGTTGCACCTCGCATGAGGGCCTCGGCCGCCTCGATCGCCGCTTCGGCCTCCACCGATCGCGCCTGTTCCAGGCCGAAGGCCGGTGAAACAAGCCAGTTCGTCACGTCACCCTGCTTGGCCCACGGCTCCGGCTCGATCACCGCCTGGCCACCGTTCAATCGCAGACTGAAGACGGTGTCCTGCTCCGCATCAAAGGTGGGCTCTACCGAGGCCAGCACCAGCGGCGAATGCGTGGCCACGATGAGTTGCACCGGCACCCGGCGTCCTGTGAGTGCCTGCATCACCGACAGCAGCGCCGGAACGACCCGCCGCTGCCACTGGGGATGCAGGTGACACTCCACTTCATCGATCAGGAAGATGACCTCCTTGGCCGTCTTCTGGCGCTGCCGGGCACAAGCGCGCTCGTGCTCGCGCCAGGTCCAGACCAGCAGATAGGCCAGCGCCGCAATCCGCCGCATGCCCGCAGATGCATGCACCAAGGGCACATCTTGCGCATAGGGCATGCGCAGCGACGGCTGGTCGGTCACATCGTCGCCCACGCGCATGGGCTGGCCCGGCGTCAGCTTCTCCACCCCCGAAGGAGACAGCGCATCCAGCACCTTCACCAGGTCGCTGAACTCCGGCATGTTGGCGCCCTGCCAGCGAACCCAGTCGGAGATCAGCCCCTTGCAGTGCCATGCTTTCGGCTGCTTGGCGTCCTCGTCCGCGGGCAGCCCCAGCCAGACCTGCTCCGGCGAGAAGTTGAAGGCACGGACCTTGGCAACTTCAGGGTTCTGCTCGGTCCAGTAATTGCGAGCTGGGTCCCACACCGAAAAGCTGCCATCCACACCCGCATAGATGACCACGCCGGGGATCGGCGGTCGCCCCTGCTTGAGCGGCCAGCTCTGAGCGCTGTGCTTGTAGACCACCGTCTCTTCATAGGCCGGTGGGGTCGCCTTGGTGTAGCTGAAGGTGATCTTGGCCGTTTTGGCGTCGGGTTGCGGCGATGCGGGCACGCCGCGCGCCCAGGTGCGGGTGAGTGCCCACCAGGCCACATCCAGGAAAAAGCTTTTCCCGAGTCCGTTGTCTCCCGTAAGGAAGTTCATCCGTGGCGAGAACGTGATCGGACCCAACTCGCTGGCTGGGCCTACGCCCGTCATCTTCAGGGTCTGCAGCATAGGGCTCCACTCACCTGGGGTTGAGGCGCGTTCTCAGCCCAGCCGCGCCTTGTGGCGCGCCACCTGCGCGCGCACCTGCACCGGCGCCGTGCCGCCCAGCACGTTGCGGGCGCCGAGCGAGCCGCGCAGCGTCAGCACCTGCTGCACGTCATCGCCCACCGCGGGGTTCAGCGCCTTCATCTCGGCCAGCGGCAGCTCGGCCAGGTCGATGCCGCGCTGCAGGCAGGTCTTGACCGCATGGGCCACCACCTCGTGCGCGTCGCGGAAGGGCACGCCGCGCTTGGCCAGGTAGTCGGCCAGGTCGGTGGCGGTGGCGTAGCCGCGCAGCGCGGCACGCTCCATCGCCTCGGGCTTGACGACGATGCCCTCCACCATCTCGGCCATGATGCGCAGCGTGTCGCGCACCGTGTCCACGGTGTCGAACAGCGGCTCCTTGTCTTCCTGGTTGTCCTTGTTGTAGGTCAGCGGCTGGCCCTTCATCAGCGTCAGCAGCGCCATCAGGTGGCCATAGACGCGGCCGCTCTTGCCGCGGGCCAGTTCGGCCACGTCGGGGTTGCGCTTCTGCGGCATGATCGACGAGCCGGTGCAGTAGCGGTCGGCCAGGTCGATGAAGGCGAAGTTCTGGCTCATCCACAGCACGATCTCTTCGGCCAGGCGGCTGACGTGCATCATCGTGATGCTGGCAAAGGCGCTGAACTCGATCGCGAAGTCGCGGTCGCTCACCGCGTCCAGGCTGTTCTGGCACACGCCATCAAAGCCCAGCGTGCGGGCCACGCGCTCACGGTCCAGCGGGTAGCTGGTGCCGGCCAGCGCGGCGGCGCCCAGCGGCAGGCGGTTCACCCGCTTGCGCACGTCGGCCAGGCGCTCGGCGTCGCGGGCGAACATTTCCACATAGGCCAGCATGTGGTGGGCAAAGCTCACCGGCTGGGCCACCTGCATGTGGGTGAAGCCGGGCAGGATGGTCTCGGTGTTCTGGTCGGCCACGCTCACCAGCGCGCGCTGCATCTGCGCCAGCAGCGGCAGCAGCGCATCGATCTCGCCGCGCAGCCACAGCCGCACGTCGGTGGCCACCTGGTCGTTGCGCGAGCGGCCGGTGTGCAGCCGCTTGCCGGCGTCGCCCACCAGCTGGGTCAGGCGCGCTTCCACGTTCAGGTGCACGTCTTCCAGGTCCAGCTTCCATTCGAAGGTGCCGGCCTCGATCTCGCTGCGGATCTGCGCCATGCCGCGCTGGATGGCGGCCAGGTCGTCGGCGCCGATCACGCCCTGCGCGGCCAGCATGTCGGCATGGGCCAGGCTGCCTTCGATGTCGGCCTGCCACAGGCGCTTGTCGAAGTCGACGCTGGCGGTGTAGCGCTTGACCAGCTCGCTCATCGGCTCGGAGAACAGGGCCGACCAGGCTTGGGATTTTTTGTCGAGTTGATTGGTGGACATGACGGCAGGCCGGATCGGCGTTGAAGGTGCAGCGCAGCGCGGACAATCGCGCGGAACCCGAGAGTTTATCGACCCACCCCGCGATGACCTGGCCTGCTGACACCCTGGCACCCGCCGCCCCCGCCGAGCCGGCATCGGCGCCGGCAGGCCGCGCCGCGCCGGGCGAAGACGGCTGGCGGCTGTGCCAGCCGGCCTTGGCGTTCCGGGCGCTGCTGGCGGTGCAGGCGGCGGCGCTGCTGGCGGTGCTGTGGGGCGCCGGCAGCTGGGCGCAGGCGCTGGCGGCGCTGGCACCGGCCATCTTTGCCGGCATGGGCGGCACGCTGCTGTGGCTGCTGCTGGGCTGCGCGCTGCGCCGGCCGCTGGCGCGCCTGGCCGTGGCGCGGCGGGTGGCCGTGCTCACCGCGCTGGGCGCGGTGGCGGCACTGGCGGGCCTGGGCGCGGCGGCGGCCGTCAACGGGCTGGCCGACCTGGCGGGCGCCGGCAGCACCGGCCTGGCCACGGCCTGGGGCCTGCCGCCGCTGGGCGGCCCGCAGCTGCTGGCCCTGCCGCTGGCCGGCGCGGCGCTGGCGCTGCCGCTGGCGCTGTGGATCGAGTCGCGCGCCCGCTCGCTGCGACCGGCCGACGCCGATGCGCGGCTGGCCGAGCTGCAGTCGCGCATCCGGCCGCACTTCCTGTTCAATGCGCTGAACACCGCGCTGGCGCTGGTGCAGGTGGACCCGGCCAAGGCCGAACAGGTGCTGGAAGACCTGGCCGAACTGTTTCGCACCGCGGTGGCCGAGCAGCGCAGCGCCGTCACCCTGGCCGAAGAACTGGCGCTGGCCCAGCGTTACCTGGCCATTGAGCAGGTGCGCTTCGGCCCGCGGCTGCGGCTGCTGTGGGAATTGGACGAAGCCGCCGGCCGCGCGCGCGTGCCGCCGCTGCTGCTGCAGCCGCTGGTGGAAAACGCGGTGCGCCACGGCATTGAGCCGGCGGCCGATGGCGGCGTGCTGCGGGTGCGCACCGAGCTGCGACGGGGCGAGGTCATCGTCAGCATCGACAACACATTGGCCGACAGCAGCGCCGCCCCCGCCCCGGCCGGCCACGGCATCGCGCTGGCCAATGTGCAGGAGCGGCTGCGACTGATGCACGACCTGGCCGCCCGCTTCGACGCCCGCCGGCTGGACGGCTGGTGGCGCGTGCGCATCACCCTGCCCGATGAACCGTTGAGCCCCCGCTGAACCGCCCATGAGCCCGCTGCGACTGTTGATCGTCGACGACGAACCGCTGGCCCGCCTGCGCCTGGCCGCACTGGTGCGCGACTGCCCCGAGCCGCGCTGCGAGGTGGCCGGCGAGGCCGGCAACGCCACGCAGGCGCTGGACTGGCTGGCCAGCCGCCCCTGCGACGCGGTGCTGCTGGACGTGCAGATGCCCGGCAGCAACGGCATGCAGCTGGCGGCAGATCTCAGGCGCCTGCCCAAGCTGCCGGCGGTGGTGTTTGTCACCGCCCATGCCGACCATGCGCTGCAGGCCTTCGAGCTGGACGCGGTGGACTACCTGACCAAGCCGGTGCGGCGCGAGCG
>NZ_CAXFDV010000565.1:0-2904 GCF_964001545.1 uncultured Aquincola sp. | reverse complement strand
GTCGTACTGGCCGTAGACCAGGCCCATGAACTCGCTCATCAGGTTGCGGTGGTACCAGGGCGGGCGGAAGGTGTCTTCGGCCACCATCCAGCGCGGCGGAAAGATCACGAAGTCGCAGTTGGCGGTGCCCGGCGTGTCGCTGGGGCTGGTGAGCACGGTGAAGATCGACGGATCGGGATGGTCGAAGCTGATGGAGCCGATGACCATGAAATGCGCCGTGTCGTAGCGCAGCGGCGTGAGGTTGCCGTGCCAGGCCACCACGTTGAAGGGCGTGCGCGACTGCCGCGTGCGCCACAGCTGGCCGGCGTACTTGCGCACCACCTCGTACGCCTCGCTGCCCTGCTCATACGCCGCCACCGGCGCCTGGAAGTCGCGCGGATTGGCCAGGCCGTTGCTGCCGATGGGGCCCAGCTCGGGCAGGCGGAACGGGGCGCCGTAGTTCTCGCACACGTACAGGCGAGTAGGCCCCTCCACCGCCACCTTGAAGACGATGCCACGCGGCACCAGCACGATCTGGCCGGGCGCTGCGTCCAGCACACCGAGCTCGGTGGTCACGCGGATGCGGCCTTGCTGCGGCACCAGCAGCATCTCGCCATCGGCATTGACCAGCGCGCGGCGCTCCATCGAGCGGTTGACCAGTACCAGATGGGCGGCCATGCCGCTTTGCGCATCGGCATCGCCATTGACCACCACGGTGCGGATGCCGTCGATGAAGTCGGTGGGCTGCTCGTCGCCCGGCACCGGCACCGGGTGCCAGCGCATCGGGTTGGGCGGTGCGTTCACGCCTTCCTTGGCCCCGGTCTTCCAGAAGGCATGGGGCAGCGGCTCGAAGCCGCCCGTCACCACCGAGGGCTGGCGACGGTACACCCAGCTGCGGCGGTTCTCGTGCCGCGGGGCGGTGAAGGCGCTGCCAGAGATCAGCTCGGCATACAGGCCCAGCGCCACCTGCTGCGGGCTGTTGCGCCCCTGCGGCAACGCGCCGGCCACGGCCTCGGTGGCGAACTGGTTGCCGAAGCCGGACTGGTAGTTCAAGGTCGTTGTTGCTTCGCTCATGCGGGGTCTCCAGCAGAAGGGTCGCGCGCCAAGGCCAGGGCCTGGCGCAGCACGGCCATGTCGCCGATGTGGTTGGCCAGCAGTAGCACCAGCCGGGCATTGAGCGCATGGCTCTCGGCCTCGGGCAGGTCGCGGTGGGTGTCGATCAGCGCCTCGTAGAAGTCGTCGGGCGACTTCAGGTTCAGCTCGGTGTTCAGCGTGGCGCTCATGCCGCGCTCCTTTCGGTCTGCGGGTCCACGCGGCGGCCCAGCGCCCTGCCCTGCGCGGCCAGCACTGCGGCGGCCGACGGCTCGCGCCAGCGGGCGCACACATGCTGGTCGGGGCGGATCAGGTAAGCCGTGCCGGGCTGCGCGTCGTAGCGCTGCCAGGCCAGTGCATGGGCCTCACCCGCCGTCACCTGCAGCAGCGCGATGCCGGGCAGGTCGTGGGCCCAGGCCGGCGCCTCGCCGAACATCAGCAGCGTGAAGCCGCTGGACAAGGCGCGCAGGAGCCAGCCGCCCACGGCGCCGCGCAGCGGCGCATCGGCCGCCACCGCGCCCGGCCGCATCAAGCCCTGAAAGCCATCGACGTCAGGCGTGTTAAGCGGGGAGCCGTCCAGCGTTGCCGGCACCGACAGCCGGCCGCTGTTGACCAGCCGCCGCGCAAACGGCTGCGTGCGCGCCAGTTGCAGCACCGCGTCGCGGAACAGCCGGCTCACCGCGCTCTTGGGCGTGATGAAGTCGGTGGCGCGGGTGGAATTGAGGATGTTCTCGTCGGCCGCGTATTCGCGCTCACGGCCGTAGCTGGCCACCAGCGCCTGCGCGGCATCGCCCACCACCTGGCCCTGCAGCACAGCGGCCAGCTTCCAGCCCAGGTTGTCGGCGTCCTGCACGCCGGAGTTGGCGCCGCGGGCGCCGAAGGGCGACACGCCGTGCGCCGAATCGCCCGCGAACAGCACGCGGCCATGGCAGAAGCTGGCCATGCGCCGGCAGCCGAAGGTGTACACGCTGGCCCATTCGAGCGTGAAGGGCACGTCGTCGCCCAGCAGCTTCTTGACCAGCGGAATGATGTTCTCCGGGCGCTTGGCGGCCTCGGGGTCGGCGTCCCAGCCCAGCTGGAAGTCGATGCGCCAGACGTCGTCGGGCTGGCGGTGCAGCAGCACGCTCTGGCCCGGGTGGAACGGCGGGTCGAACCAGAACCAGCGCTCGGGCGGCTGCTGGCGGCCGGTGATCTTCACGTCGGCGATCAGGAAGCGGTCCTTGAACACGCGGCCGGTGCTTTCCTGCCCGATCAGTTCACGCACGGTGCTGCGGCTGCCGTCGCAGGCCACCAGCCAGTCGGCGCGCAACTGGTAGGGGCCTTCGGGCGTAGCCACCGTCAGCAGCACGTGGTCGGCGTGCTGTTCCACGGCCTGCACCGCGTTGTCCCAACGCAGGTCGATCAGCGGCAGTTGCGCGGCGCGCTCGGCCAGCAGGCCTTCCACGTAGTACTGCTGCAGGTTGATGAAGGCCGGCCGCTCATGGCCGGTCTCGGGCAGCAGGTCGAAGGCATACACCGGCTCGTCGCGCAGGAACACGCGGCCCACGTTCCAGGACACGCCCTTGTCCACCATCGGCTGGCCACAGCCCAGGCGGTCGAAGATTTCCAGCGTGCGCTTGGCAAAGCAGATGGCGCGTGAGCCGCTGGACAGCTGGTGGTCGTTGTCCAGCAGCACCACCGGCACCTGGCGCTGCGCCAGGTCGATGGCCAGCGCCAGGCCCACCGGGCCGGCGCCCACCACCACCACCGGGTGGCGCGGCGGCGTGCCAGCGTCCTGGTCGGCATGGCGCCGGTACGGAAACTGAAGCGTCTGGTAGTCCATGGGCGGCCTCC
>NZ_CAXFDV010000564.1:0-1903 GCF_964001545.1 uncultured Aquincola sp. | reverse complement strand
GTCGCCGACGTGCCGGCGGCCTTGCGCCACGGCATCCGCGCCGAGACGAAGCAGACCATCCTGCACACCGTGGCAGCGCTGCGGCTGGCCGATGGCTGCGTGGGCAACGACACCGGCGTCACCAACCTGGCCGTGGCCTGCGACCTGCCCACCTTCGTGCTGCTGGGCAGGCGCCCGCTGCTCGACCTGGACCCGCTGATGCACATGCTGCGCGGCCCCTCGCTGGACGCCATCGGCGTGGGCGACGTGGTGGCGATGATGCAGGCGCAGCAGGCCCCGGGCTTCGCCACCGCGTGAACATGCCGGCCGCCACCTGGCGGGTGGATGCCTCGCGCCTGCGGCTGGGCGACCGCATGGCGCTGGCCTGGTGGGCGCAGCGCCGGCGGCTCGAAGAAGGCCTGCGCTTTGCGGTGATCGACCGTGCGGCCGGAGGGGGCGCGCCGGTGTTCGACCTGCCGCTGCACTTTCCGTTGAGCTTCGAGCCTGATGAAGGCCGGCCGCTGCCGGACTGGGACACGGGCAACCTGTGGCTCACCGTCACGAATGCGTTCGCGCGGCAACCGCAGGCCGGGCAGTTTGAGCATGTGCCACCCGCGGTGCTCAGCCAGGCCCAGCAGCTGCGCGCCGGCCGCGGCAGCGCCGGCCCGCGCGTGCTGATGCATGTGCTGGACGATGCGCCCTACAACAAGGCCCGCAACTGGCAGCGGCCGCAGGCGCTGGCGCTGGCGGCGCGGCTGCAGCAGGCGGGCTGCGAGGTGGTGCTGCTCAACCCATCACCCGGTCAGTTTCTGGGCGGGCTGGACCGCATGCTGGCCGAGATGCTGGCCTGCGATGCCTTCATCGGCGGCGACACCGGGCCCAGCCATGTGTTTGCGATGCTGTGCGCCGACAAGCCCCAACTCGCCATCTACCCCGACATGGCGCGCGACCAGCGCAAGTTCGCGGCCGAGCAACAGGCGCTGGGCCTGCCGCTGCCCTGGAACAGCCTGCCCAAGCGGCCCGACCTCGCGGTACTGACGCTGCGCGCCGGCCGGCAGTGGGTGCGCCAGGGCTGGCGCTGGCGTTATGAGCGGGTGGGTCGCTTCGACGCAGCCGAAGCGGCCGACCGCTTGCTGCAGCGGCTGGCAGTGCCCGGCGCCGCGGCTTAGCGCCCGCGCCGCGCCAGCACCTCGCGGTACACCGCCAGGTTGCCTTCCACCATCGAGCGGGTGGAAAAGCCGTCCAGCACCCACTGCCGCGCCGCCTGGCCGTAGCGCTCTCGCAGCGGCGCATCGCCCAGCAGCTGGATCAGCGCGGCCGCCAGCGCGGGCGCGTCGCCGGGCGCCACCAGCTCGCCGGTTAAACCCGGCTGCACGATCTCAGGGATGCCGCCTGCGCGGGTGGCGACGATCGGCACGCCGCACGAAGCCGCCTGCAACAGCGAGACGCCCAGGCCTTCGGTCGCCGCCGGGTGCACCACCAAATCGAGGCTGGGCATCACCCGGTGCAAGTCGGTGCGAAAGCCCCCGAACAGCACGCTGGCCTGCAGGCCGCGCTCGGCCACCAGCTGCTTCAGCGGCGCCTCCTGCGGCCCTTGGCCGAGGAAGATGACCTTGGTGTTCGGGTGTCGCGCCAGCACCGCCGGCATCGCGTCCACCAGCACCCGGTGGCCCTTGCGCGGGATGAACTGCGCGATCAGCGCCACCGCCAGGTCGCCGGGCTGCAGGCCGAACTGGGCGTCGAACCAGGCACGGTCGGCGTCGCGCGGCGCGTTCGGCTGGTAGCGCTCGGTGTCCACCGCCGAGTGCACGCACACCACCTGGTCGGGCGGCACGCCTTCGCTGAGCAGCACGTTGCGGATGCCGTGCGAGATGGCCACCACCTTGTCGTACAGCGGGTACTTCCAGCGCACCACCCAGCGCCG
>NZ_CAXFDV010000563.1:0-3675 GCF_964001545.1 uncultured Aquincola sp. | reverse complement strand
GCGCTCGGGCATGGCCGAGGACCTGCTGGACACCATCGGCCAGCTGTTCGGCACCATCCGCGGCGGCCTGGCCTATGCGGTCATCCTGGTGGGCGCCATGCTGGCCGCCACCACCGGCGTGGTGGCCGCCTCGGTCATCTCCATGGGCCTGATCTCGCTGCCCATCATGCTGCGCTACGGCTACGACCGGCGGCTGGCCACCGGCGTGATTGCCGCGTCGGGCACGCTGGCGCAGATCATCCCGCCTTCGCTGGTGCTGATCATCCTGGCCGACCAGCTGGGCCGCAGCGTGGGCGACCTGTACAAGGGCGCCTTCATCCCCGGCTTCACGCTGGTGGGCATGTACATGCTGTACGTGTTCATCGTCACCATCGTCCACCCCAACCGTGCACCGGCACTGCCGCTGGAAGCACGCACCATCCGTGAAGACGACGGCAGCAGCGGCAACCGCTCCTTGCTGGTGGTGTTTCTGCTGGCGGTGGCTGCGGGCGTCGCCTTCGGCGAAACCCGGCCCGAGGGCACCGCAACGGACGAGCGCATCGTGCTGTCGATGTGCGTGGGCGTGGCGGTGGCCTTCACGCTGGCGGTGCTCAACCGCCTGCTGCGGCTGAAGCTGCTGTCGCGCATGGCCGAGCGGGTGACCTTCGTGCTCATTCCGCCGCTGGCGCTGATCTTCCTGGTGCTGGGCACCATCTTCCTGGGCGTGGCCACGCCCACCGAAGGCGGCGCGATGGGCGCGGTGGGCGCGCTGCTGATGGCGCTGGCCCGCAAGCGGCTGAACCTGGCCCTGCTGCGCCAGGCGATGGATACCACCATGAAGCTGTCGTGCTTCGTGGTCTTCATCCTGCTGGGTGCCACGGTGTTCGGCCTGGCCTTCCAGGGCGTGGATGGCCCGAAGTGGGTGGAACACCTGCTGAGCAGCCTGCCGGGCGGCCAGCTGGGCTTCCTGATCGTGGTGAACATCCTGGTGTTCTTCCTGGCGTTCTTCCTGGACTTCTTCGAGCTGTCCTTCATCGTGGTGCCGCTGCTGGCGCCGGTGGCCGACAAGCTGGGCATCGACCTGGTGTGGTTCGGCGTGCTGCTGGCGGTGAACATGCAGACCTCGTTCATGCATCCGCCGTTCGGCTTTGCCCTCTTCTACCTGCGCAGCGTGGCGCCGACCGAGGACTACACCGACCGCGTGACGAAGAAGCCGATCGCCAAGGTCAAAAGCTCGGAGATCTACTGGGGCGCCGTGCCCTTCGTGATCATCCAGCTGGTGATGGTGGCGATGATCATCGCCTTCCCGGGCCTGGTGGGTCACGACACCGAGGCCGCCTCGGGCATTGACGCCGACAAGGCGCTGCAAGAGATGGTGATGCCGGGGGCCGAGCCCGAAGCCAGCCCGGCGCCGGGCATGGAAGTGCCCGCCGTGCCCGAGGCCGGCGGCAGCGAGCCCTCCGCCGACCCGGCCCCGGCGGCCGAAGACGACCCGATGAAGGCGCTGCAGGACGCCATCAAGGAAGACGCGAAGAAGGCCGGCAAGCCTTGATGCTGCCCGGGGCCCTGCGGGGCCCTGGTGCGGCGTCGCCCGCAGGTGCTAGCTCAGCCGAAAGGACAGCTGGCGCTCATGGCGCAGCGACAGCAGCACGACACGCGCGTCGTCGTGGGCATAGAGCAGCACATATCGGCCAATGACCACTTCGCGCAGGCCGTGCAGACCGAGCGAGGCCAGCAAAGCCGAGAGAGCGTCGCGCATGACTTGTGTATGCACCGAGGTGGACTCCGTCGCCCTTGCCGGCCGCCCCATCGCCGGATAGCTGGCCAATCGTCCGCGAACCGCCTGCACTTGCGCCTGGAGCTGGGCCCAGCGCCTGGGTGCAGACTCGGCGTTCTGCTGGGCCATGAACTGCCGGGCCTCCGCCAGGCGGCGCGCAAAGCCCGGGGTGGCGGTCACCCCGGCTCGCGCTGGCGCGCTCATGCGCGTCGAGGCGACTTCTTGTTGGTTGGCGCAGCCACGCCCAGAAGTTCGTCAAGCTCGGCGTCCGACATCTGCTGGCCCGCGGCCAGGTCGCGCAAGCCTTGCAGGGCGTCGCCGAGCAGCACCACATTGGCAAACTCCGCCTCGAGCGCGTGGTAGTAGTCGAGCTTGCGGGCATCCACCAGCGCCACGAAGCTCGACCCGTTTTTGGTCAGCAGCTTTTCGGCGCCATGCGTCACCACATCGTCGGCGAGTTCGGTCAGCCGAGCTCGGGCTTCGCTGATAGGTACCACGTCGCTGGCACGCACGCCCATGACCGTCTCCGATGAAAGCTCGACAAAGCCCTGTGCCAGATAGTGTATGGAATTCGCCAAGCCCATGACAAAGGGCCCCTCACGGGGCCCTTGTCATTGGTGCAGCTGAAGACTTACAGCTTGGCCGACTGCATGTAGCGGTCGAACTGGCCTTCGGTGAAGCGGAACCACAGGTTCTGGTCCTTCAGGAAGGCGGCGTAGTCGGTGTACACCTTCTTCCAGGCCGGGTTGCTGTTGGACAGCTCCGAATACACCGCCATCGATTCCTTGAAGGCCGCGTCCATCACGTCCTTCGGGAAGGGCATCAGCTTGACCTTGGCGGCCACCAGTTGCTTGAGCGCGCCGGGGTTCAGCGCGTCGTACTTGGCCTGCATGTCGACGTGCGCGCTCAACGAGGCCGCCTCGACGATGGCCTTGTACTCGGGCGTCAGCGCGTCGTAGGCCTTGTTGTTGATGAAGAAGTCGACCTCGGGGCCGCCTTCCCACCAGCCCGGGTACGCATAGAACGGCGCCACCTTGTAGAAGCCCAGCTTCTGGTCGTCGTACGGGCCCACCCACTCGGCCGCGTCGATGGTGCCCTTTTCCAGCGACTGGTAGATCTCGCCGCCGGGGATGTTCTGCGGCACGCCGCCCATGCGCTCGATGATCTTGCCGGCGAAGCCGCCGATGCGGAACTTCAGGCCCTTGATGTCGGCCAGCGACTTCACTTCCTTGCGGAACCAGCCGCCCATCTGGCTGCCGGTATTGCCGCCGGGGAAGCTGATCATGTTGTACTGCGCATAGAACTCGCGCATCAGCTTCAGGCCGTTGCCGTGCAGCATCCAGGCGGTCATCTGGCGGCTGTTCATGCCGAAGGGGATGGCCGCGCCGATGGCAAACGTCGGGTCCTTGCCGAAGAAGTAGTACGGCACGGTGTGGCACATGTCGACGGTGCCGTTCTGCACCGCGTCCACCACGCCGAACGGGGGCATCAGTTCACCGCCGGCATGCACCGAGATCTGTAACTTGCCGCCGGACATGTCCGACACCTTCTTGCTGAAGACTTCGGCGGCCCCGTAGATGGTGTCCAGCGACTTCGGGAAGCTGCTGGCCAGGCGCCAGCGGATGTTGGCCTGGGCCTGCACGAAGGCCGGGGCCGTGCCCGCAGCCAGCACGCCCGCGATGCCGGCACCGCGAACGAAGGAACGACGTTCCATGTAGGGGACTCCTGTGGACGGAATTTAGGTCGCGCGATTCTAGGAGCCGCATTTCGTCGGCCCCGAGGGGGTTTCCCCGCAGCAGATTCGGCGACGCCGCCCGCAGGCCGTCAGCTTGGTGTCAGCCACCGGCGACACCTCAGTCCCGCCGGGCCGCCCCAAGGGACTGAGATCCCCCTCGGGGGGACGCGAGCGCAGCGAGCTT
>NZ_CAXFDV010000562.1:0-2123 GCF_964001545.1 uncultured Aquincola sp. | reverse complement strand
GGGTGGGTGGCCGCGCGCGCAGCGCGCTTCGTGCACTGACTCGCGGTCGTTGTTCGAGCGCAGTGAGCGCAGCGAACGTAGCGAGTTCGGCCGCGGGCCGCCCACCCGAGTAGCGCAGGGCAGTCCGCGCGCAGCGCGGACCGCGGAGGCTAAGCCCCTGGGCCCGCCCGCACGGCCCGGAGCAAACAGCCGAACACCACGAAGGGTGTTTGAGCCCTCAGCCGGCCAAACGCGACGCAGCCCCCTGCGCCCCCGCCGTCGTATGCACCTGTCGCTCCACCGGCGCATCCTCGGCCAGCAGTTGCGACACCGAAGAAGTCGGCCGCACCTGCCCGCGCCGCGAGCCGAATTCGTGGGCGTAGACCCAGGTCAGCTCGGCGCCCATCAGGAAGATCTGCGCCGAGTAGTACACCCACACCAGCAGCACCACGATCGAGCTGGCCGCGCCGAAGCCCGACACCACGCCGCTTTTGCCGATGTACAGGCCAATGAGCAGCTTGCCCACCGAAAACAGCAGCGAGGTGATGGCCGCGCCCACCCACACGTCGTGCCATTGAATGTGCACCCGCGGCATGAACTTGTAGATCATGGCAAACGCCACCGTCACCACGCCGTAGCTGATCAGGAAGTTGATCACCTGGCCCACCACCTCATAGCCGGCCGGTGCCGTCCACGATCCCCAGGCCGCCACCGCGGCATTGATGGCCAGCGACACCAGCAACAAGAAGCCGATGGCCAGCACCATGCCGAATGAAAGCACCCGCGCCCGCACCAGCGACCAGATGCCGCTGCTCTGCGGCCGCGCCGGCGCGCGCCAGATGCGGTCCAGGTCGTTCTGCAGCTCGGCAAACACCGTGGTGGCGCCGATGGCCAGCACCACCATGCCGATGATCGTGCCCAGGATGCCCTTGGAAGGCTGGCCCATGCTCTGCACCAGCCCTTCCACCGCAGCGGCGCCGTCGGCGCCCATCATGCCGCGCAGCTGCTCGAACACCTGGCCGCGGGCGGCCTCGGCGTCGAACACCATGCTCACGATGGCCAGCACGATCAGCAGCAGCGGCGCCACCGAGAACAGCGTGTAGTAGGCCAGCGCCGCGCCCATGCTGGAGGCGTTGTCATCCACCCAGGCGTTCACCGCGTCCTTCACCAGCTTGACGATGCGGCGCGACAGCGGCACCGGCGGGTCCATCGGCGGCGGTACCTGGGCCGCGGCCTGCTGGGCGCTGGGGCCGTGGCCGGCGGCGGTGCGCATCGGGTCGACGATGGGGGTGCGGGTGGAAGCGTTCAGGGTCTGGGATGCGGGCGGCATGGTGTGTCCTCAAGCTTGCGCCCGATCATCCCCACCCGGCCAGCCGCCACAAGAGTGCGGCATGCCGTCCGCTTGTCGGCCATGGCCGACAGCGGGCTGCCCGCTACACCGCGAAGCGCCAGCGCGTGGCGGCTTCGGGCGGCACCGGCGCCTCTTGCGCCGGCTGCTGCAGCACCCGCTCCAGGATGGCCGACTCATGGCGCGCAAAAGCCGGCTCGCCATGGCGGCGCGGCCGCGGCAGCGCGATGCGCTGGTCCAGCGTCACCCGCTGGTCCTCGATCAGCAGCACCCGGTCGGCCAGGGCCACCGCCTCGGCCACGTCGTGCGTCACCAGCAGCGCGGTGAAGCCGTGGCGCTGCCACAGGCTTTCGATCAGGCGGTGCATCTCGATGCGCGTCAGCGCATCCAGCGCGCCCAGCGGCTCGTCCAGCAGCAGCAAGCGCGGCGCATGCACCAGCGCGCGGGCCAGGGCCACGCGCTGGCGCTGGCCGCCCGACAGCACCGCCGGCCACTCGTTCGCCCGGTCGGCGAGGCCCACCTGGGCCAGGGCTTCCAGCGCGCGCTCGCGGCGGTCGGGGCCGGTCAGGCCGAGCGCGATGTTGTCGATCACCCGCTTCCAGGGCAGCAGCCGCGCGTCCTGGAACATGATGCGGATCTCGGCCTGGTGCGCCGCCAGCGTGGCGCCATCGGCATCGTGGATCTGCCCGCTGCTGGGGGCTTCCAGCTGGGCCAGCAGCCGCAGCAGCGTGCTCTTGCCGCAGCCGCTGCGGCCCACGATGGCCACGAACTCGCCGGGGCGGATGTCCAGGTCGAT
>NZ_CAXFDV010000561.1:0-13258 GCF_964001545.1 uncultured Aquincola sp. | reverse complement strand
GTCGCCGATGTAGTAGATGTTTTCGGCCTTCAGGCAGTTGGCCGAACGCACCGTCAGCTCGAGCTCGTCCACGGGGCGCAGCAGGATCGGGTCGAAGTTGCCGCCGGCGCGCGGCGCGGTCGGCGCCTGGAAGATCTCGCCGTCTTCGTGCGGCAGCTGTGCGAAGACCACCAGCTGCTCGACCAGGATCTTGGCCGACGCGCGGATCGCTTCCTCGGGGCTGATCGCACCGTTGGTCTCGATCTCCATCACCAGCTTGTCCAGGTCGGTGCGCTGCTCGACGCGGGCGTTCTCCACGGCGTAGCTCACGCGGCGCACGGGCGAGAAGGAAGCGTCCAGCACGATGCGGCCGATGGCCTTGGTGGGCTCGTCGCCGAAGCGGCGGAGGTTGCCCGGCACATAGCCGCGGCCCTTCTCCACCTTGATCTGCATGTCGAGCTTGCCGCCCTTGGCCAGGTGGGCGATCACGTGGTCGGGGTTGATCACCTCGACGTCATGCGGCGTCTGGATGTCGCCGGCCGTGACCGGGCCCTCGCCTTCCTTGCGCAGCACCAGCGTCACTTCGTCGCGGTTGTGCAACTTGAAGGTCACGCCCTTCAGGTTCAGCATGATGTGCACCACATCTTCCTGAACGCCGTCGACAGTGGAGTACTCGTGCAGCACGCCGGCGATGGTGACTTCCGTCGGCGCATAACCCACCATCGAGGACAGCAGCACACGACGCAGGGCGTTGCCCAGCGTGTGCCCATAGCCCCGCTCGAACGGCTCGAGCGTCACCTTGGCACGGCGATCGCCCAACGGCTCGACTTGGATGGCTTTGGGTTTCAGCAGATTGGTTTGCATTGAGTGGTGTTCCTGTCAATACCCTCGGCTCGTTACACCGATAAGGCTGATGGACATGTCGGGCCTTGCAAGACCGCTGCGTGCCCGGCAAACACAGCGGCCGAAAACAAAACGCGCGCGAGCGGCCCGCAGGCCGCACGCGCGTCAGGCGCAGTGATCAGCGCGAATACAGTTCCACGATCAGCGCTTCCTTGATCTCGGCGCCGAATTCGTCGCGGTCCGGGGTCTTCTTGAAGACGCCTTCCAGCTTGGATGCATTCACTTCGACCCAGGCCGGCATGCCGATCGACTCGGCCAGCTTCAGCGCTTCGGTCACGCGCAGCTGCTTCTTGGCCTTTTCGCGCACGGCGACCACGTCACCGGCCTTGACCATGTACGAAGCGATGTTCACCACCTGGCCGTTGACGGTGATCGACTTGTGCGACACCAGCTGGCGGGCTTCCGCGCGGGTCGAGCCGAAGCCCATGCGGTACACCACGTTGTCCAGGCGCGATTCCAGCAGCGTCAGCAGGTTGGTACCGGTGTTGCCACGGCGGCGCTCGGCTTCCTCGAAGTAGCGGCGGAACTGGCGCTCCAGCACGCCATACATGCGCTTGACCTTCTGCTTTTCACGCAGCTGCAGGCCGAAGTCGCTGGTACGCGAACCGCTGGTGCGGCCGTGCTGGCCCGGCTTGCTGTCGAACTTGGCCTTGTCGCCGATGGGGCGACGGGCGCTCTTCAGGTAGAGGTCGGTGCCTTCACGGCGGGACAGTTTGGCCTTGGGGCCGAGGTAACGTGCCACTTGGTTTTCCTTGTTTATCTGACGCGGCCAGCGGTGCCGCGCGAGTCCGGGCCGACGTCACGGCGCGAACGGTGGGCTGAAGGACAAACGTCGGCAGCGCCCGGGGACGCTACCGACGCGGGGGTGCGTCGCTTAGATGCGGCGACGCTTTTGCGGACGGCAGCCGTTGTGCGGCACGGGCGTCACGTCGGAGATCGACGTGATGCGGATGCCCAGCGAGGCCAGCGCGCGCACCGACGACTCACGGCCGGGGCCCGGGCCCTTGATCCGCACGTCGAGGTTCTTGATGCCTTGTTCCTGCGCAGCACGACCGGCCGTCTCCGCCGCCACCTGGGCCGCGAACGGGGTGCTCTTGCGCGAACCCTTGAAGCCCTGGCCGCCGCTCGAGGCCCACGACAGCGCGCCGCCTTGACGGTCCGTGATCGTGATGATGGTGTTGTTGAACGACGCGTGCACGTGGGCGATGCCGTCCGCAATGTTCTTGCGGACCTTCTTGCTCACACGACGCGCTGCGCTGTTGTTGGGTGCCTTGGCCATGTCTTAATCCTTGAATCCGTTGCCGACCGCGTCGATCACTTCTTGACCAGCGCGCCGGACTTGCGCGGACCCTTGCGGGTGCGGGCGTTGGTCTTGGTGCGCTGACCACGCAGCGGCAGACCACGGCGATGACGCATGCCGCGGTAGCAGCCCAGGTCCATCAGACGCTTGATGTTGATCGACTGTTCGCGACGCAGGTCGCCTTCGATCGTCATGCGGCCGATTTCGTCCCGGATCTTTTCCAGGTCGGCGTCGGTCAGGTCCTTGACCTTCTTGTTGAACTCGATGCCAGCCGCCACACAGATCTTCTGCGCGGTCGTGCGACCGATGCCGTAGATCGACGTCAGGCCGATCTCGGTGTGCTTGTGCGGCGGAATATTGATACCAGCAATGCGTGCCATGGTGTCCTCTTAATCTGGTTCGGCGCTGATCAACCCTGGCGCTGCTTGTGGCGCGGGTCGGTACAGATCACACGCACCACGCCCTTGCGGCGGATGATCTTGCAATTGCGACACATCTTCTTGACCGATGCTGCAACTTTCATGGTCTTCTCCTTATTTCGCGCGGAACACAATGCGTGCCCGGCTCAAGTCGTACGGGGTGAGCTCCACGGTGACCTTGTCGCCGGGAAGAATGCGGATGTAATGCATGCGCATCTTTCCGGAGATATGTCCGAGAACCACGTGGCCGTTCTCGAGCTTCACACGGAAGGTTGCGTTGGGGAGGTTTTCAAGGATCTCCCCCTGCATCTGGATGACATCGTCTTTTGCCATACGGTCTCGCGCTTCAGCTTGCCTTGAAGTTGGCCTTCTTCAGCAACGACTCATACTGCTGACTCATCACATAGCTCTGGACCTGGGCCCAGAAATCCATGGTCACCACAACGATGATCAGCAACGACGTTCCACCGAAGTAGAACGGCACGTTGTACTTCAGCACCAGGAACTCGGGCAGCAGGCAGACCGCCGTGATGTACACGGCGCCGGCCAGCGTCAGGCGCGACAAGATCCGATCGATGTACCGGGCGGTCTGGTCACCCGGGCGAATGCCAGGGATGAACGCGCCGCTCTTCTTCAGGTTGTCTGCGGTCTCACGGCTGTTGAACACCAGCGCCGTGTAGAAGAAGCAGAAGAACACGATCATCGCGGCATACAGCATCACGTAGATCGGCTGTCCCGGCGACAGCGCCGACGAGATGTCCTTCAGCCACTGCAGACCATGACCGGTGGCGAACCAGCCCACCACCGTCGCCGGCAGCAGGATGATCGACGACGCGAAGATCGGCGGGATCACGCCCGACATGTTCAGCTTCAGCGGCAGGTGCGAAGACTGGCCACCGTACACCTTGTTGCCGACCTGGCGCTTGGCATAGTTGACCAGGATCTTGCGCTGACCCCGCTCGACGAACACCACGGCAAAGGTCACCAGCACGATGATCGCGATGATGAACAGCGACGCGATGATGCTCATCGCCCCGGTGCGCACCAGCTCGAACAGGCCGCCCACCGCACTCGGCAGACCCGCGGCGATACCCCCGAAGATCAGGATCGAGATGCCGTTGCCCAGACCGCGCTCGGTGATCTGCTCACCCAGCCACATCAGGAACATGGTGCCGGCCACCAGGCTCACCACCGTCGTCAGGCGGAAACCGAAACCCGGTGCGAGCACCAGACCCGGCGAGCCTTCCAACGCCAACGCGATACCCAGCGACTGGAAGATCGCCAGACCCAACGTGCCGTAGCGCGTGTACTGCGTGATCTTCCGGCGGCCGGACTCGCCTTCCTTCTTGAGGGCTTCGAGCGTGGGCACGACGTAGGTCATCAACTGCATGATGATCGACGCCGAGATGTACGGCATGATGCCCAACGCGAACACGGTGAAGCGCGACAGCGCCCCGCCCGAGAACATGTTGAACAGGTTCAGGATGCCGCCGCTCTGGCTCTTGAACAGCTGCTGCAGTTGCACCGGGTCGATACCGGGCACCGGCACGTGAGCGCCGATGCGGTAGACGACCAGGGCCAGCAGCAGGAACACGAGCCG
This sequence comes from uncultured Aquincola sp., assembly GCF_964001545.1. Lineage (NCBI taxonomy): Bacteria > Pseudomonadati > Pseudomonadota > Betaproteobacteria > Burkholderiales > Sphaerotilaceae > Aquincola > uncultured Aquincola sp. The sequence goes on along the minus strand of NZ_CAXFDV010000561.1, from coordinate 9,057 downwards.
GCGACGCAGGTCACCGAACTTGCCGCTCTTGGCCAGCTGATTGGCGTTGGTTGCCACTCGGACTTGTCCTTGCTGCTTGGCCTATCAGGCCAGCGAGCCGCCCGCGGCTTCGATCGCAGCCTTGGCGCCAGCGGTGGCGCCAATGCCGTGCAGCGAAACCTTCTTGGTCAGCTCACCCGACTTGATCACCTTGACGACCTTGGCCAGCTCGCCCACCAGGCCAGCTTGCTTCAGGCCCACCAGCGTGACCTCGTCGGCGCCCAGCGCTTCCAGGTCGGCCAGCGTGATCTCGGCGTTGTACTTCAGCGAGTGCGACTTGAAGCCGCGCTTGGGCAGGCGACGCTGCAGCGGCATCTGGCCGCCTTCGAAGCCGACCTTGTGGTAGCCGCCCGCACGGGACTTCTGACCCTTGTGGCCGCGACCCGCGGTCTTGCCCAGGCCCGAGCCGATGCCGCGGCCGACACGGCGCTTGGCATGCTTGGAGCCGTTACCCGGCTTGATCGTGTTGAGTTGCATCACAGCACCTTCACGAGGTAGGAGACCTTGTTGATCATGCCGCGCACGGCAGGCGTGTCTTCCAGCTGGCGCTCGCTGTTGAGCTTGCGCAGGCCCAGGCCACGCACCGTGTCACGGTGCGACTGGCGGGTACCGGCGATGCTCTTGACCAACTTGACGGTCAGGGTTTTCTTGTCGGACATGAAAGTTCTCCGGTCCGCGGGCTCAGTTGAAGATCTCTTCGACCGTCTTGCCGCGCTTCGCAGCGACCGAGGCAGGCGTCGTCGAGTTCTTCAGCGCGTCGAGCGTGGCGCGAACCATGTTGTAGGGGTTGGTGGAACCGAAGCTCTTGGCCACGATGTCCGTCACACCCATCACTTCGAACACGGCGCGCATCGGGCCGCCGGCGATGATGCCGTCACCAGGCTTGGCCGGGCCCATCATGACCTTGGCAGCGCCGTGAACGCCACGCACCGTGTGGTGGATGGTGCCGTTCTTCAGCGAGACCTTGACCATGTTGCGGCGGGCCGAGTCCATGGCCTTCTGCACCGCGACCGGCACTTCCTTGGCCTTGCCCTTGCCCATGCCGATGCGGCCATCGCCGTCACCGACCACGGTCAGCGCAGCGAAACTCAGCGTGCGGCCGCCCTTGACCACCTTGGTGACGCGGTTCACCGCGATCATCTTTTCCTTCAGACCGTCGTCATTGCCTTCGGTCTGGGCGCGAGGTTGAAACTTCGCCATGTTTAGTTCCTCAATCCAATCAGAACTGCAGGCCGGCTTCGCGCGCCGCGTCTGCCAGAGCCTTCACGCGGCCGTGGTACGCAAAACCAGCGCGGTCGAAAGCCACCTTCTCGATGCCGGCGGCCTTCGCCTTCTCGGCGATGCGCTTGCCCACGAGCGTGGCAGCTGCAGCGTTGCCACCCTTGCCGGCGCCACCCAGCTGCTCGCGGACTTCCTTCTCGGCAGTCGAAGCGCTGGCCAGCACCTTGGTGCCGTCGTCGGACAGCAGGTTGGCGTAGATGTGCAGGTTGGAGCGGAACACCGTCAGGCGGGCAACGCGTTGAATCGCGATGCGCACACGCGTTTGCCGCGAGCGGCGCAGGCGTTGTTCCTTCTTGGTCGTCGTTGTCATGATCTGGCCGCTCCTTACTTCTTCTTGGTCTCTTTGAGGACCACGCGCTCATCGGCGTAGCGGATCCCCTTGCCCTTGTAAGGCTCGGGCGGACGGAAGGCGCGCACTTCGGCGGCGACCTGGCCGACCACCTGGCGGTCTGCACCCTTGATCAGGATTTCGGTCTGCGTCGGGGTGGTCACGGTGATGCCGGCAGGCATGTCCTTGACCACGGGATGCGAGAAACCGATCTGCAGGTTCAGCTTCTGGCCGGCGGCCTGGGCACGGAAGCCCACGCCCACCAGGGTCAGCTTGCGCTCGAAGCCCTTGCTCACGCCGTTGACCATGTTGGCCAGCAGTGCGCGCACGGTGCCGCTCATCGCATTGGCAGCGGCCGATTCATCGGCCGGCGCGACCAGCAGCGAGCCGCCTTCGCTCTTGACGGTGACCAGGTTGTGCACCGGGCGGCTCAGCGAACCCAGCGCGCCCTTCACGACGATCTGGTCGTCCTTGATGGCCACGTCCACGCCTTGCGGGACGACGACCGGCATTTTTCCTACGCGGGACATTTCAGACTCCCCTTACGCGACGTAGCAGAGCACTTCGCCGCCGATACCGGCTTGACGTGCCTTGCGGTCGGTCATCACGCCACGCGGCGTGGTCACGATGGCGACACCCAGGCCGTTCATCACCTGGGGGATGTCGTGGCGGCCGCGGTACACCCGCAGGCCAGGACGGCTGACACGCTCGATGCGCTCGATCACCGGACGGCCGGCGTAGTACTTCAGCGCGACTTCGAGTTCGGCCTTGCCGTCGCCCTTGACGGCGAAATTCTCGATGTAGCCCTCGTCCTTCAGGACTTGGGCAATGGCCACCTTCAGCTTCGAAGAAGGCATCGTCACCGTGGCTTTCTCGACCATCTGCGCGTTGCGGATGCGAGTCAGCATGTCGGCGATCGGATCACTCATGCTCATTTCTGGATCTCCTTCGAGTGCCGATTACCAGCTGGCCTTGATGACGCCAGGGATGTCGCCCTTGAACGCCAGGTCACGGATCTTGGAACGAGCCAGCCCGAACTTGCGGAACGTGCCGCGGGGGCGGCCGGTCAGCTCGCAGCGGTTGCGCTGGCGGGTCGGGTAGGCGTTGCGCGGCAGCTGCTGCAGTTGCAGGCGGGCGGCGTAGCGCTCTTCCTCCGAGCGCTTGGCGTCGTTGATGATCGCCTTCAGCTCGTTGTACTTCTTGGAATACTTGGCGGCGAGTTGCTCGCGCTTCAGTTCACGTTGGATCAGGGAAACTTTAGCCACGGGGCACCTCAGTTCTTGAACGGGAAGCGGAAGGCGGTCAACAGGGCCTTGGCTTCGTCGTCGGTCTTGGCGGTGGTCGTGATGCTGATGTTCAGACCGCGCAGCGCATCCACCTTGTCGTAGTCGACTTCCGGGAAGATGATCTGTTCTTTGACGCCGATGTTGTAGTTGCCCCGGCCGTCGAATGCACGACCCGAGATGCCGCGGAAGTCGCGCACGCGGGGCAGGGCCACGGTGACGAAGCGGTCCAGGAATTCGTACATGCGCACGCCACGCAGCGTGACCATGCAGCCGATGGGCACGCCGTCACGGATCTTGAAGCCGGCGATCGCCTTCTTCGACTTGGTGACGACAGGCTTCTGGCCGGCGATCTTGGTCAGGTCGGCCACCGCGTGGTCCATGACCTTCTTGTCCGACACGGCCTCGCTCACGCCCATGTTCAGCGTGATCTTGGTGATGCGCGGCACCTGCATCGGCGACTTGTAGCCGAACTTCTCGATCAGGCTCGGCGCGATGGTGTCGCGGTAGATCGCCTGCAGGCGGGCATTGCTCACCTTCGACGACTCACCCGCGGGCACTGCCACGGACTTCTCGGCCTTGGGGGCCTTGCTCGCCTTTTGGGCTGCTTTATCTTGAGCCATGATGTTTACGCCTTGATCTCTTCGCCGCTGGACTTGAAGACGCGAACCTTCTTGCCGTCTTCCAGCAGCTTGATGCCCACGCGATCCGCCTTGCCCGTGGCCGCGTTGTAGATCGCGACGTTGGACTGGTGGATCGGCATCGTCTTGTCGACCACACCGCCGGTCGTGCCCTTCATCGGGTTCGGCTTGACGTGCTTCTTCACGACGTTGACGCCTTCCACGACGATGTGGTCGGTGTCGACGCGCTGAGCGACGACGCCCCGCTTGCCCTTGTCGCGACCGGTCAGAACAACGACCTGGTCACCTTTGCGAATCTTGTTCATGGCTTGCTTGTCCTTGCTTGCAGGCGTCAGAGCACTTCCGGCGCCAGCGAGACGATCTTCATGAAGCGCTCGGTACGCAGTTCACGCGTCACGGGGCCGAAGATGCGGGTGCCGATGGGCTCCAGCTTGGCGTTCAGCAGCACGGCAGCGTTGCCGTCGAACTTGACCAGCGAGCCGTCCTGGCGGCGAACGCCCTTGGCCGTACGCACGACCACAGCGCTGTAGACCTCGCCCTTCTTGACGCGACCACGCGGTGCAGCTTCCTTGATGCTGACCTTGATCACATCGCCGATGCCGGCGTAGCGACGCTTGGAGCCACCAAGCACCTTGATGCACATGACGGACTTCGCGCCAGTGTTGTCCGCGACGTCAAGCCGCGATTGCATTTGGATCATGTTGTCATCCCAACTTGTCGGGCTGTTGGCGCGCCGAGAACTTCAGCGCTGCCCGCCAGGCAGTCTTGGGCCCGTGGTGTGGGCGGATCCGCTCATCGGCCTGCTCGCTCGACCCCCAGCGCGGTGGGCTGAAGGCTCGAAAACAAACCAGATTTGCGGCGAAGGCGCGATTATCGCGTGAGAAAACGGAGCCTGTCAACAGGCCCCGTGCTAAAACTTTCAGCGGCCGGTCAGCACTTCGTTGGCGCGCTTGAGCATGGTGCCGGCGTCGCTCACCTCGAACTGGCCGGGCGCCTCGATGTCCAGCGACTTGACGACCCCGTCCACCACCAGCATGGCGTAGCGCTGCGAGCGCACGCCCATGCCGCGCGCGGTCAGGTCCAGCGTCAGGCCCACGGCCTTGGTGAACTCGGCGCTGCCGTCACCCAGCATGCGCACCTTGCCAGCGGTACCTTGTTCGCGGCCCCACGCACCCATCACGAAGGCGTCGTTGACCGAGATGCACCAGATCTCGTCGACGCCGGCGCCGCGCAGCGCATCGGCCTGGGCGATGTAGCCCGGCACATGCTTGGCGGAGCAGGTCGGCGTGTAGGCGCCAGGCAGCGCGAAGATGGCGACGGCCTTGCCGGCCAGCGCCTTGTCCAGCACCACGGGGTTGGGGCCCAGGGTGCAGCCCTCGGTTTCCACGTCGATGAACTCTTGCAGCGTGACCGACGGCAGACGGTCTCCGATCTTCAGCATGGCAATGCTCCGCTCAGGGGTTGGAATGGGGACACCATGTAAAACGGCCGGTCGCCATCGAGATAGCGGACCGGCCGTCTTGGAGGCAGCAGCGATTAGACCGCTTCAGCCTTCTTCACCAGGCGCGTGACGCGCCAGGACTTGGTCTTCGAGATCGGACGACCTTCGGTGATCTCGACCACGTCGCCCATCTTGTACTCGCCCGCTTCGTCGTGGGCGTGGTACTTGTTGGAACGGGCCACGATCTTGCCGTACAGCTCGTGCATGTGACGGCGCTCGACCAGCACGGTCACGGTCTTGGCGCGCTTGTCGCTGACCACGGTGCCGACGAAGGAACGGGGCACGCGGTTCGGCGTGACCTTCTCTTGGGCTTGGTCGCTCATTTCGCGGCCTCCTTCTTCTTCTCGTTCAGCACCGTCTTGGCACGTGCGATGTCACGACGGGTCTTGCGGAGAACGGTGTGGTTGCTGAGCTGCTGGGTCGCCTTCTGCATGCGCAGGCCGAAATGGGCCTTCAGCAGGTCGGAGACTTCCTTCTCAAGCGCCGCCACGTCCTTGGTACGCAGTTCGGATGCTTTCATGGTGGTTCCTTCGATCAGGTGCCGACCTGGCGCGCCACGAAGGTGCAGCTCAGGGGCAGCTTGGCCGCAGCAAGCGTGAACGCTTCGCGGGCCAGGGCTTCGGGCACACCATTGATCTCGTACAACACCTTGCCCGGCTGGATCTCGGCGACGTAGTACTCAGGGTTGCCCTTACCGTTGCCCATACGGACTTCGGCAGGCTTTTGGGAGATCGGCTTGTCCGGGAAGATCCGGATGAAGATCCGACCCCCGCGCTTGATGTGACGCGAGATCGCGCGGCGAGCCGCTTCGATCTGGCGCGCCGTCAGGCGGCCGCGCTCGGTGGCCTTCAGGCCGAACTCGCCGAACGACACGGCCGCGCCGCGCGTGGCCACGCCGGTGTTGCGGCCCTTCTGTTCCTTGCGGAACTTACGACGGGAAGGTTGCAGCATCTTTATTCTCCTTTGGCACCGGGCGCGGCAGCAGCCGCGCGCGGCACGCGCTTGGCACCCACCGGGCCACGGGCATCGCCCGACGGGGCAGCGCCGTCACGGCGTTCGCCGGGGCGGCCACGGCCACCCGGGGCGCCACCAGGACGGGGACCGCGACGGGGGCGGCGATCGTCTTCGGGCACGTCCGACTTCAGGGCCGGCACTTCGCCGTTGGCCAGGCGGTCGCCACGGTACACCCACACCTTCACACCGATCACGCCGTAGGTCGTCTTGGCTTCGGAGAAGCCATAGTCGATGTCGGCCTTCAGGGTGTGAAGGGGCACGCGACCTTCGCGGTACCACTCGCAGCGGGCGATTTCGATGCCGTTCAGGCGACCCGACGACATGATCTTGATGCCCTGCGCGCCCAGGCGCATCGCGTTCTGCATCGCGCGCTTCATGGCGCGGCGGAACATGATGCGCTTTTCGAGCTGCTGGGTGATCGAGTCGGCGATCAGCTGGGCATCGACTTCAGGCTTGCGCACTTCCTCGATGTTCACAGCCACCGGCACGCCCAGACGGCGCGTCAGTTCAGCCTTCAGGTTCTCGATGTCCTCGCCCTTCTTGCCGATCACCACGCCCGGACGTGCCGAGAAGATGGTGATGCGGGCGTTCTTGGCGGGGCGCTCGATCAGAACGCGCGACACCGCGGCGTTCTTCAGCTTGGCCTTCAGGTACTCGCGGACATCCAGGTCTTCAGCCAGCATGGTGCTGAAGTTCTTGTTGTTCGCAAACCAGCGCGAAGCCCAGGCACGGGTGACGGGCAGGCGGAAGCCGGTCGGATGGATCTTCTGTCCCATGGTCTTCCTTTAGTTGCCGACGGTCACGTAGATGTGCGCGGTCGGCTTGCTGATGCGGTTGCCGCGGCCCTTGGCCCGGGCGGAGAACCGCTTCAGCGTGGCGCCCTGCTCCACGTAGATCGACTTGACGCGCAGTTCGTCGATGTCGGCACCGTCGTTGTGCTCGGCGTTGGCGATCGCCGACTCCAGAGCCTTCTTGATGATGCCGGCGGCCTTCTTGGGCGTGAACGTCAGGATGTTGAGAGCCTGATCGACCTTCTTGCCGCGGATCAGGTCGGCCACCAGCCGACCCTTGTCGCAGGAAAGGCGCACGCCGCGAACGATTGCTTGAGTTTCCATCGTCGCTGTCCTTTACTTCTTGGCCTTCTTGTCTGCCGGGTGACCCTTGAAGGTCCGCGTCAGCGCGAATTCGCCAAGCTTGTGGCCGACCATCTGGTCGCTCACGTACACCGGCACGTGTTGCTTGCCGTTGTGCACAGCGATCGTCAGACCGATGAACTCGGGGAGGATCGTCGAGCGGCGCGACCAGGTCTTGATCGGCTTCTTGTCCTTGATGGCTACCGCCTTTTCGACCTTGGCCTGCAGGTGCTGGTCGACGAAGGGGCCCTTCTTGAGAGAACGTGTCATGGCTGTCCTCCGCCTGATTACTTCTTGCGACGCGAGACGATGAACGTCTGCGTGCGCTTGTTGCTGCGGGTACGGTAGCCCTTGGTCATCGTGTTCCACGGCGACACAGGCACCTGGCCCTCGCCGGTACGACCTTCACCACCACCGTGCGGGTGATCCACCGGGTTCATCGCCACACCCCGCACGGTCGGGCGGATGCCCTTCCAGCGGATCGCACCGGCCTTGCCGTACTGGCGCAGGCTGTGCTCTTCGTTGCTCACCTCACCGATGGTGGCGCGGCAATCGATGTGGATGCGACGGACTTCACCCGAGCGCAGGCGCAGCTGGGCGTAGGAGCCTTCGCGCGCCATCAGCGTCACCGAGGTACCGGCCGAGCGGGCGATCTGCGCGCCCTTGCCGGGCAGCAGTTCGACGCAGTGGACGATCGAACCCACGGGGATGTTGCGGATGGGCAGCGTGTTGCCGGCCTTGATCGGCGCTTCCGAGCCGCTCAGCAGCGTGGCGCCCACTTCCAGACCGCGCGGGGCGATCACGTAGCGGCGCTCACCGTCGGCGTAGCACACCAGCGCGATGTGGGCGGTACGGTTCGGGTCGTATTCGATACGCTCGACCTTCGCCGGGATGCCGTCCTTGTTGCGACGGAAGTCCACCACGCGGTAGTGATGCTTGTGGCCACCGCCCTTGTGGCGGATGGTGATGTGACCGTTGTTGTTGCGGCCGGCGTTCTGCTTCTGCGGCTCGAGCAGCGATGCTTCCGGCGCACCCTTGTGCAGGTGCTTGTGCACCACCTTCACCACGGCACGACGGCCGGGCGAAGTCGGCTTGACCTTGACGACAGCCATTACGCGCTCTCCCCGGAGAAGTTCAGTTCCTGGCCGTCCTTCAGGCACACATAGGCCTTCTTGACGTGGTCGCGACGGCCGATGGAACGACCGAAACGCTTGACCTTGCCCTTCTGGTTCACGGTCTGGACGGAGTCCACTTCGACCTTGAACATCAGCTCGACGGCAGCCTTGATCTCCGGCTTGGTGGCGTTGCGCAGCACCTTGAACAACACCTGGTTGTTCTTTTCGCCGACGCTGGTGGCCTTTTCCGAGACGATCGGGGCGACCAGCACTTGAGCCAGGCGGCCCTCATCGAATTTTTGCGGAGCGGCGCTCATGCAAACATCTCCTTGAGCTGCTCGATGGCCGCCTTGGTCACCAGCACCTTCTTGTAGAAGACCAGCGACAGCGGATCGGCGTAGCGAGGCTCGACAACCAGCACGTTGGACAGGTTGCGCGAAGCGAGCAGCAGGTTCTCGTCGACGGTGTCGGCGATGACCATGACCGAGTCCAGGCCCATGCCCTTGAACTTCTGGGCGAGCTGCTTGGTCTTCGGCGTGTCGACGGTGAACGAGTCCACCACGGCCAGGCGACCGTCGCGCGCGAGCTGCGACAGGATCGACGCCATGCCGGCGCGGTACATCTTCTTGTTGACCTTCTGAGTGAAGTTCTCGTCGGGGCTGTTCGGGAAGATGCGACCACCCCCGCGCCACAGCGGCGAGGAAGTCATACCGGCGCGAGCG
>NZ_CAXFDV010000560.1:0-3974 GCF_964001545.1 uncultured Aquincola sp. | reverse complement strand
GCCCTCGCCTCGTTGGAGGTGATCTGGGGAGCCGTCAATCGCGGGGCATTGAAAGAGGCACTGGCATGGGCCGGCCAGCACACGCCCCTGCTCGCAGCCCAGTGGAAGGAGTTGAATCCATGAGACCCAAGCACTTCACGCTCGTAAGCGTACTGCCCAAGGCGCGCGCCACGTTGGCACTGCGTTACGCAGATGGCGAGCAGTACGAAGTCGATCTCGCAGACGTGATCCAGCGGACCCCATCGCTGAAGCGACTCAAGCAGCCCAGCGTTTTCAATGGCGCAAAAGTCGGCGAGCATGGCGCGTCTGTGGCCTGGGGCGACGACGACGACCTGGAACTCGCCGCCGACAACCTGCGCGCGCACGCCATCGAGCAAGCCGGCGACGTGTCGCACGAGTTCATCTGGAACTGGATGGCCCGCAACGAACTGACGCTGGACGCCGCCGCGCAGGCATTGGGCGTGTCACGCCGCATGCTGGCCTATTACCGCAGCGGCGCCAAGCCGGTGCCGCGTACCGTGGCGCTGGCCTGTTTGGGCTGGGAGGATCTGAAGAAGGCAGGCGGGCGCTTCAAGCTGGCCGCTTGACCCGCCATCACTGCTGCGCCGTGCCTCAGCGCTTGGCCGGCGGAAAGCCCGGGAACAGCGTGCCGGCCTTGGTCATCTGTTCCTGCATCTGGGTGAACAGGTTCTTGGACTGTTCCAGGTAGGTGCTCATCAGCCCCTGCATGCCCGGGGCCTGACCGGTGAGGAACTGGGTCCACATCTCGGGGGTGAAGGTGGCATTGCCGGCCAGGCGCTTTTGCAGCTCGACGAAGGTCTGCAGGTTCTTCTCGAGGTAGGCGCCCATCATGCCCTGCATGGAGTGGCCGTAGAACCGGATGATCTGCGCCAGCATCTGCTCGGAGAACATCGGCACGCCGCCGCTTTCTTCCTCCAGGATGATCTGCAGCAGGATGCTGCGCGTCAGGTCTTCGCCGGTCTTGGCGTCGCGCACCTCGAAGCTTTCCACCGCCAGCACCATCTGCTTGACGTCGGCCAGCGTGATGTAGCTGCTGGTCTGCGTGTCGTAGAGGCGTCGGTTCGGGTACTTCTTCAGGACGCGCGGCCCTTCGCCGGCGGGGGCGCCGGCATCGGCAGCATCCGCGGACGTGCCGCGGCGGAGGGAAGCCATGCAGGGAACTCCTGATCGGGGGTGGCAGTTTCAAAAAGATTCTAGGGGGGCCCTGCCTAAGTCCGCGGGGGGTTTTCCCGCGGTGCAGCAATCAACGCAGCCGGTAGCTCAGCCGCCGGCCGTTGACGGTGGCGTCCAGCGCCAGCCAGTCGCCGCTGCCCGGGGCGTACCACAGCTCGATCGGCGATTCGTCGCCCGTCAGCCGCCAGTGCTCGGCCGCCACCGGCGTGCCCCGCACCTCGACCATGCCGGTGCCCACCGGCACCATCTGCACCGCCACGCCGCGGCCGGTCTGCGGGTTGAGCAGTTGCGTCTGACGGCGCAGCGCCGGATGCCAGTACGCAAAGGTCATGCTGCAGGCCGGCAGCGGTGCGGTGCCCGCCGGCGAGGTGACGGTGAGCGTCTGGCCGTCGAGCTGGGCCTTCACCAGGCTGGCCTTGCCGTTGGCATCGGTGCGTGCATCGAGCTCGGCCAGGCAGTCGCCCTGCCAGCGCTCGCGCGCTTCATGCCGGTAGCGGTAGACGGTGATGCCCAGCAGCTTGACGTCGAAGCTGGCCACGCTGAGCAGGCGGCGCTCGGCGCCCGCCAGCGGGCTCAGCGTGAAGCGGTGTTCGCCCACCGGCTTGCCGTCCAGCTGCACCTCGAAGCGCCATTCGGCCGCACCAGTCGCGCCCGGCCCCGGCACCGGCGTCGCGGCTGCACGGGCCGCTGCAGGCGGCGCCGGAGTGGCCGACACCACTGCGCTGGCCGCCAGCAGGGCGACCGCCGCTGCCGCACGCAGGGGCCGTCGGCGGGTGGACGGCGCCGACGCGCTCACTGCCGCCCCTCGGCGGCTGCCGCTGCGCCCGACTTGGGCGGCCCGGGCAGGAAGGCATTGGTGCGCGCCACATACTCGCGGTAGCCGGGGCGGCGTTCGTGCATGTCCTTCTCCAGCAGGCTGACGCCCGAGACTTTGAGCAGCAGCACCGTCATCAGCAGCGGCGACAGCAAGGCCCACCAGCCACCGGCGGCCAGCGCCATCAGACCCAGGCCCCACCAGACGCAGGTTTCGCCGAAGTAGTTGGGGTGGCGGGTGTAGCGCCACAGTCCCCGGTCCATCACCTGGCCCTTGTGCGCGGGGTCGGCCTTGAAGGCGGCCATCTGGCCATCGGCCACCGCCTCGAACACCAGACCGAAGACCGCCAGCGCGGCACCCAGCCCGTCCAGCCACATCCAGTCGTGCTCATTGCCCAGCATGCCCAGCGCAGCCGCCAGGAAGGGCAAGGCCACGATCCAGGCCAGCACCGCCTGCAGGCCGAACACCAGGTACAGGCTCTTGAAGGCAAAGCCCGGCTGGTTGCGCGCGCGGATCTCCTGGTAGCGGCGGTCTTCGCCATGGCCCCAGTTGCGCCAGGTGATGTAGCCGGCCAGCCGCAACGCCCACAGGCCGGCGATCACCAGCATGGTGACCGTGCGCAGGTCGGTGGCGCCCAGCTGCCAGGCCATGGTGCCGCCGGTGGCCACGATCATCGGGCCCCAGACGCGGTCGACCAGGCTGGCGTCGTGCCGCGCCACGCTGGCGATCCAGGTCAGCACCGCCAGGGCCAGGCCGGCCGAGAAGCCCAGCGCTGCGACGTGCAGCGTCGTCATCGGTGGGTGGCCCGCGGTGCCAGCAGGTAGTGGCTGACCCACCACTGGTTGCCTTCGTCGTAGGCGAAGAGTTCGGCCACCGAGAGGAAAAACAGCCGCCAGCGGGTCCACCAGACACTGGCTTCAGCGCCGTAGGTGCGCTCGAACAGCGGCCACAGCTGCGGCCTGGCGGCGTCCATGTTGGCCAGCCAGGCTTCCGAGGTGCGGGCGTAGTGGCGGCCGTTCCATCGCCAGCGCTGCTGCAGCTTGAGATCGTCCTGGCAATGCAGCACCAGGTCGTCGCTGGGCATCATGCCGCCGGAGAAAAAGTGCTGGCTCATCCAGTCGGTGTCGTCGCGCACCACGAATTCGTAGGGCGTGCTGCGGTGGGCGAACACGTGCATGAAAAAGCGCCCGTCGGGCTTGAGCCAGCCGGCCACGCGGCGGAAGGCCTCGGGCCAGTTGCGCAGATGCTCGAACATCTCCACCGACACCACGCGGTCGTAGCGGTCGGCGGTCTCGAAGTGGTTCACGTCGGCGGTGATGATGCGCAGGTTGCGCAGCCCACGTTCACGGGCCTGGGCCTCGATGTATTCGCGCTGCGAGTGCGAGTTGGACACGCCGGTGAAGAGGCTTTCGGGGTAGTGCTGCGCCATCCACAGCGACAGCGATCCCCAGCCGCAGCCCAGCTCCAGCACGTTCTGGCCGTTGGCCAGGCCGGCGCGTTCGCAGGTGGTGGCCAGCGCGGCGGCTTCGGCCTCGCCCAGGGTGTTCACCCCCTCGGGCCAATGCGCGCAGCTGTATTTCAGGTGCGGGCCCAGCACGGCCTGGAAAAAGGCGGCGGGCACTTCGTAGTGCTGTTCGTTGGCCTTCTCGGTGAGCAAGGCCACCGGCGCCTGGCCGAGCGAGCGCACGAAGGCGGTGGTCATGTCGGCCGCGGCTTCGACGTCGCGGTCGGCAATCTCGTCCAGCCGCTCCTTGAGCAACCGGCGGATGCCCAGACGCACCACCTTGTCGGGCACCAGGCCCTGTTCCACCCAACCCACCGCGACTCGCGCGCCTGCAGACATGGCTTCTCCTGTGATTGATCCGGCCTGCGAAGGCTACGCAGCGCCGGCTTGGCTGGATGCAAGCGTAGCCGCTGGCGGTGACCTTGGCCGGGCCGCGCGGGAATGCCCGGCCGGGGCGCTGGG